>DATKRS010000018.1 GCA_035532035.1 Candidatus Dormiibacterota bacterium | reverse complement strand
AACGACGGCAGCGGGAAGCCGAGGCCGACGAGATAGCTCGTCACGCCTTCGAAGCGCACGTACGACGTGGCGCCGACGACGGCAGTGTGCGCGGTCAAATCCGGCCGCATGCCTTGCGTGTTCGCGAAGTCGAACGTGTCGCCGGGCATCTCGCGCCCGTGCAGCGCGTGCGCGAAGTCGCTGTTGAGAAAGGTCCACCGGTCGGGCTCGGAGGTTACCGGAATGAAGTAGACGCGATTGAAGTCGAGATAATCCGAGACCGCGGCGCCGTCGTAGGAGCCGGTCGGGGTTTTTAGGTGCACGTCGCCCGCGACGAGGAAGCGATTGAGCTTCAGATCCATCGAGAAGGAGTCGCCGCTGATCTCCATGCCGTCGCTCGTGCGCACGCGCACATGTCCGTCGGCCTGAATGATGAAACGATCGTAGTAGAAGCCGATGCGATCGGCGTGAAGCCGGATCGTCGTGAGCGCGTCGGCACGGCCGCACGCAAAGCCCGCCAGGAGCGCGGCAAACCAAAGGGCGAAACGCAGCCCATGGCGCGAAGCGTGACGATCGTCTTGGATTCCGGCGGCGTGGGCGCGCTTCCCGACGCTGCCGAGTACGGCGACGCGCCCGGAGCGAACACGCTCGGCAACACGGCCCGTCACGTGGGCGGCCTCGCGATGCCGAACTTCGAACGGTTTGGCCTGGGCAACCTGACGGCGATCGCGGGCGTTCGTGCGCGAGAACGGCCGATTGCGCGCGTGGCGCGCCTGCGCGAACGCAGTCGCGGCAAGGACACGATCACGGGCCATTGGGAGATGGCCGGCATCATCACGACGGTGCCCTTTCCCACGTACCCTCACGGCTTCCCGCCCGAGGTGGTCGAAGCGTTCGCGCGCATCGCCGGCAAGGCGCCCCTCGGCAACACGACGGCATCGGGCACGGAGATCATCGAAAGGCTCGGCGCCGAGCACATGGCGACGGGCCGCCCGATCCTCTACACCTCGGCCGATTCGGTCTTCCAAGTGGCGACGCATGAGGAGATCGTTCCCCTCGCAACGCTCTACGACTGGTGCGAGCGCGCCCGCGTGATGCTCGTTGCACCCAACGCCGTCAACCGCGTGATCGCGCGCCCCTTCGTCGGCGCTCCCGGGAACTTCACGCGCACGCCCAACCGGCGCGACTACGCGATCGAACCACCGCCGTGCCTGCTCGACGAGCTCGCCGCGCGCGGCATCCCGGTCCACGCGGTCGGAAAGATCTCGGACATCTTCTGCGGCCACGGCGTGGCGACGTCGGTACGAATTTCCGACAACAGGGACGCGATGGAGCGAACCTTCGATCTCCTCGGGCGCGTCGAGCACGGCTTCATCTTCACGAACCTCAACGATTTCGACTCGAAGTACGGGCATCGCCGCAACGTGCGCGGATACGCGCACGCGCTCGAGGAGCTGGACGCTCTGATCCCGCGGCTCGAGGCGCTGCTGCGGCCCGGCGACGAGGTGATCTTCACCGCCGACCACGGCTGCGATCCGACCGCACCCGGCACCGATCACACGCGCGAGTTCGTGCCGTTCGTCCATCTCGGCCCGCACGAGGGTGCCGCGCTCGGCGAGCTTGAAGGACTCGATACCGTCGGCAACGCCGTGCGACGGGCACTGGAGGAGTAAGGGTGCAGATTGCCGTTTCGACCGCAGTCGGCGAGCGCGAGACGCCACATAGGTGGCTTCTCGCAAAGCGCGCGCTCGACGTCGTCCTCGGCAGCCTCTTCCTGGTCCTCTCGCTGCCGATAATCGCGCTCGCGTCGCTCGCGATCGTGGCCCTCGAGGGCGGCGCGCCCTTTTACGCGCAGGAGCGCGTCGGCATGAACGGCCGGCGCTTCAAGATGTTCAAGCTGCGCACGATGGTCGACGGCGCGCACGCGATGCGCGCCGATCTCTCGCACCTCAACGAAGCCGACGGCCCCGTCTTCAAGATCAGCAACGATCCGCGCTGCCATCCGCTCGGGCGCATCCTCCGGCGCACCTCGATCGACGAGCTGCCCAACTTCGTCAACGTCGTGCGCGGCGAGATGTCGCTCGTCGGCCCGCGCCCCGCGCTTCCAAGCGAGGTCGAGCACTACGATGCGTACGCGTTCCGGCGGCTCACCGTGCCGCAAGGCATCACCGGGCTGTGGCAGATCGGCGGGCGCAGCGCGCTCTCGTTCGACAGCTGGATGGAGCTCGACAATCGCTACGTCGACGAATGGACGCCGCTCGGCGATCTCGTCATCATCCTGAAGACGATCCCCGCCGTACTGCGCAAGGACGGCGCGCGTTAAGCGAACGATCGCGAGCTCCGCGCTCTTCGTCATGGGCGCGACGCTCGGCTCGACGATCCTCGGGTTCGCGCGCGAGATCGTAAGCGCCAAGTTCTACGGCACGCAGTGGCAGCTGGACACGTATCTCGCCGCGGCGATGATCCCCACGATTCTCTTCGGCGTCTTCAACGGCGCACTCGTCAGCGCGATGGTCCCGACGATCTCCGAGTATCTCGTGCGCGGCGAACGCGAGGAAGCCTGGCGGCTGGGCAGCACCGTCGTGAATCTGCTCGCCATCGTGCTCACGCTCTGTGCGGTCTTGGGCTACGTCGCAGCACCACTCTACGTTCCGGTCATCGCGCACGGGTTTCCCAAGCCCCAGATGGGCGTCGCGATTCACATGACGCGCTGGCTCATGCCGAGCATCATCGCGGTCGGGCTCTCCGGCGTCTTCTCGGGCGTTCTGAACGCCTTTCAACGCTTTCGCGCGGCCTCGATCGTCGGCATGACGCTCAACGTCGTGACGATTGCGTGCGTGGTGCTGCTCAATCACCGGCTCGGCATCTTTGCGCTCGTTGCGGGTACGGCGCTCGGTCTCGTCGCGCAGATGCTCGTGCAGATTCCCGCCCTGCTCGCACTCGGCGGCTACCGCTTCACGCTGAACCTGCGCCACCCCGGATTGAAGCGCATGTGGGGATTGCTCGGGCCGATCACCCTCGGTTCCTCGGCGGGACAGCTCGCGCTCTTCTTCGACCGGTACTTCGCCTCGACGCTTCCGGCGGGCTACATCGCCGGCATGAGCTACGCGACCAAACTCGTGAACTTTCCGCAGCAGATCTTCGCGGTCGCCATCGCAACCGTGATCTTTCCGTTGCTCGCGATGCAGTACGCGCAAGAGAACAAGGAGGGCGTTGCTCGCAGCGCGATCACCGGCTTGCGCCTCGTGAACTTCATCACGATACCGTCGGTCTGCGCGCTCATCGTGCTCGCCCACCCGATCGTGCAGACGCTCTTCGAGCGCGGGCGTTTCGGAGCGAGCTCCGTCGACCTGACGGCGGGCCTCTTGCCCTACGCGGCGGTCGGGCTGCTGGCGCTCGCAGCGAACGTCGTCTTGACGCGGTGTCTGGTCGCGTGCAGGCAGATCGTCTGGCAGGTCGGGACGGCGGTCTTCACCGTCGTGCTCAACATCGTACTCTCGATCACTTGGCTGCCGACGCTCGGCGCGCGCGGGCTGCTGCTCGCGAACTCCGTGAGCCAGACGCTGCAGATGATCGTCTTGCTGATTCTCGTCGCGCGCTTCGTCGCCGAGATCGACTGGGGCAAACTGCTCGGCTCGATGGCGAAGATCGCGGCCTGCGCGTTCGTGATGGTCGTCGTGCTGAACTGGATCGCGTCCTTGGGTGCTGCTCCGCAGGCCTCGCTCGTTTCGCGGGCGTGGTTCCTCTTCGGTCAGATCGCGATCGGCGGGCTCGTCTTCGTCGCGGTCGCGCGCATGCTCGACGTCGAGGAGCTTTCGCTTGCGTGGCGGGCGATCATGGCGAAGTTCGAGCGCAACGTCATCGTACCGCCCGAGAACCGGGACGCCCCCATCACCTGACCTTGGGCCTCCGGGCAGGGCCTCGAGTTGACCCAGGTCCTCAATGCGGCTATTATTGGACTCGAGTCATGGCAACAGCGCCCCTCGCGGTAGAAGAAAGAGCCGTTGCCCTGAAGGCATTCCAGCGTATCTGCGGACAATGGGGGCTCGACGACGACAGGCAGGCCGTCCTGCTAGCAGTTCACCCTCGCTCGATCAAGCGTTGGAAAGAGCACCCTGAGAACGCAACCCTCCATCGCGATCAGGTGGAGCGGATATCGTACGTGCTTGGCATATACAACGGACTTCACGCCATCCTCGACGAGTCGCCATTTGCCGACGAATGGATACATCGAGAGAATCGCGACTTCGGCGGGAGAACGCCATTACAGCGTATGCTCGCCGGCAACGTTGGCGATCTGGCCTTCGTTCGACACTACGTCGATGCATGGCGGGCAGGTTGGTAGCGGTCAAGATCGCGTGGCCTCGGGCACATCGTATCGTGAGTCGACAAGACGCCCCCATCAGCGCTTTCGATAAACTCGTCGACAACCCACTCGAGCTAGAGGCGCTCCTTCGCGTCGAAGCGCTAACGAATCCACTCGCTCGCGACGCCTTCAAAACGCTGCCTGCAATTCCCGTCAGCAGGAGATACAACGGCCCCCTCGCCGGACTCATCATGACGCCGTTCGTCATACCCAGAACGTCGAGATTCTCGAATGGATCCTATGGCGTGCTGTATGCCGGTTACGAAGAGAACACGGCGTTAAGGGAATCGGCCCATCACCAAAGCCTACGCCTGAATGCGTCAAAGGCCCCAGCCGGAATTGCGATCAGCATGCATGGCTTCTTGGTGGATGTC
>DATKRS010000017.1 GCA_035532035.1 Candidatus Dormiibacterota bacterium | reverse complement strand
ACGCGTTGTTCTACTCAGGTCTCGTGCTCCTTTGCGCGATTGCGGCCTCCGAGGCGATCCGCAGCCGGCGCGCCGGAACGGCGTTGCCGCGCGGGTACGCGCTCTCGGTTGCGGGCATCTTCTTGTTCTTCGTCGCCGGCGCCTTGGACATGGGCAATCACCTCATCTTCGGTTTCGAGGCGGGGTTCGACGCGCTGCTCAGCCCGACGCATCAACTGCTCGCCGTCGCATTGCTGCTGATTGCCGCCGGACCGCTGCGCTCCGCGCTCGCCGCACACCCTCGGCCGCTGCGGTTGCGCGAGCAGATGCCGATGCTCGTTTCGGCGGCCACGATCTTGGAGCTGCTGCACATGGGGACGAACCCGCTCTTTCGCAGCGATCCCGAGCGCATGTTCGGCATCGTCGTTCCGCACGAGCTGACGGCCAACGCCTTCACGCTCTCGACGCTGCATTTCTACGCGCAAGGAGCCGAACTCGTCGCGGTGATCCTGCAGAGTCTCTTCACGATGGGCGTCGTGCTCTACCTCGTGCGCAGCTTCAGGCTGCGGCCGGGCGCGCTCACGGCGTTGCTCGTCCTCGGAAACTCTTTGATCGCCGTGGCCTTCGGCATCTCGTGGGCCGAAGCGCTCGGCGTGATCGTCGCAAGCGCCTTCGCAGGCGCGGCCGGCGACCTCTTCCTCGCGAAGGAGCCCGCAATTGCATCGCATCGCGGCGCGTATCTCTGCTTCGCCTTCACCGTTCCGGCGATTTATCAAGCCGCGTTCCTCGCATGGGTCGTCGGCTTCATGGGCGGAACGTGGTGGGACCCGCTCTTCGCGATCGGGACGATCTTCTACGGCGGGCTCTTCGGGCTGCTCCTGAGCTACCTCACGCTCGCGCGCGCGGGGCCAGCGCGTGGTGACAGTTCGCTGTCATAGCGGTAACCGCAAGGCCTCGCGCTGAAGAGTAGCGCCGGCTCGCTATCGCCTTTCCATCGGAGGGGTAGCCGGCTCGCTATCGCCCTCATTTAAAAGGAGAGTTTATGCCTCATCGAAGAGCACACAAGAACGGCGTCCGCATCGCCACGATCGTTGCGCTTCTTGCGGTATCCTTTGTCGTGTCCGCGTGCACCGGCAGCACCGGAAGCTCGCCAACGCCATCGCACCCAGCGTCGAAGAACATTGCGAGCATCGCCGTGCGCACGGGCGGCACCATTACCCCCGGTACGCCGACGACGCTCACGCTCACGATCGTCGCATCGGACGCGAGCGGACATACGCTCAGCGGGACGTACCGCGAAGCCATCTCGCTCTCCGATAACGACACGACGGGATCGACGACGCTCTCGACGTCGTTGGTGACCAGCTCCTCTCAGACCGTGACGCTGTCGTACAATGGATCGGGAGCGTTCAAGGGGGCGACGATCATAGCGTCGGCGACCGGCGCAACCTCCGGAACCCTCGCCATCAACAGCGGCGCGTGCAACGCGATCACCGTGGGCGGCGGCCCGCTCCAAGGATACTACCCGTGCATGCTGCAGAGCGCGTACAATCTCGACACCGCCGCAGGCACGGGCCAGACGATCGCCGTGGTCGATGCCTACGACGATCCGAATGCTGAAGCGGACCTGGGCGTCTATCGCTCGACGTTCGGCCTTGCGGCGTGCACGACCGCAAATGGGTGCTTCAAGAAAGTCGCACAGGACGGAAGCACGAACTACCCGACGGCGGACACGGGATGGGCGGGCGAAGAGTCGCTCGACCTCGACATGGCGTCGGCGGTCTGCCCGAACTGCCATATCATTCTCGTCGAAGCGAACTCAAGCGGCAACGGCGACCTGTACACCGCGGAGGACGAGGCCGCGACGCTCGGCGCAACGGAGATCAGCAATAGCTGGAGCGGTGCCGAGTACAACGGCGAAACGACCGCCGACGTCTATTTCAATCATCCCGGCATCCCGATCACCGTCGCCGCTGGTGACAACGGCTACAGCGATAACACCGGGGCTGCGAGTCCGCAATACCCGACGGCGTCGAAGTACGTGACGGCGGTCGGCGGCACGAGCCTCTCGCCGGCCGCCAATACCCGCGGCTGGACGGAAGTCGTGTGGAACGACATGGCGGCGGGCAACGGCGCGACCGGAAGCGGGTGCAGCATCTACGAGCCGAAGCCGGCGTGGCAAACAGATACCGGATGCACGACGCGCGTGTACAACGACGTGTCGGCAAACGGCGATCCGCAGACGGGCGTTGCCGTCTACGACACGTACAACTCCGGTGGTTGGGGCGTCGTCGGCGGAACCAGCGAAGCGACGCCGATCGTCGCCGGAATGTACGCGTTGGCGGGTAACGGCGCAACCATCAACAACGGCTCGTACCCGTACCTCAATCCCGGACATCTCAACGACGTCACGTCGGGCGACGACATAACCGGCGACCCGAGCGGCGCGGTGAGCTGCCCTGTTGGCCAAGGCTACGTCTGCACAGCGGGCGTCGGATACGACGGGCCGACCGGGTTAGGAACGCCG
Organism: Candidatus Dormiibacterota bacterium; assembly: GCA_035532035.1. Taxonomy (NCBI): domain Bacteria; kingdom Bacillati; phylum Candidatus Dormiibacterota; species Candidatus Dormiibacterota bacterium. Next base: position 11,606 of record DATKRS010000017.1, on the reverse strand, counting down.
GACGGCACCGGCGGGATGAAGTCCCTGATGGTTCGCCGGCCGACGCTTGCGGCCGTGCGAGCGGTCATGGTGCCCAGAGGCTTACCGCAGAGGCGGCTCTGTGCGCTTCCCGCGCGAGGGCATATGGCCTGCGACGCGATCGTCGTGGTCGGCGCGCACTAGCGGCGAAACGCGGCAACGAGCAACCGGAGGCGCGCCGCTACGGCGCGCCTCCTCTTATTTCCAGCGCATGCCGCAGAGATGAATCGTCTGCCCCGGTCACGCTACGCCGCACGTAGCGTGAAATCAACACGCACGGTGTCGTACGGAAAAACGATCCGGCCACCGTCGGTCCGATCGAGCAGGCCGGCACGCAGAAGCGCTTGCACGTCGCCGTGGACAGCCTTCACGTCCCGCTTGACACGCCGCGCAGTTTCACGAATTGTGAGCGCACCCTGGCCCGCCATGACCCTCAGCAACTCTAAGCGCTTGGGCGCCAAGAGTTTCCACAAGAGTTCTACGGAAACAAACGAAATGTGCGCGCCCTGCCGCCTTCCGCGAAAGGCGGCAGCTGTCTGGCGTTTAGTCTCCTCCACCGAGGATACGCTAAGCGTTACGGCTTTCATTTCTCCTCCTCCATGCCTCGACGTCGCGCCAAAAGTCTGCTTGCAAGGTTTCCACATTTGCGAACTCATAGCGCGTTTCGCGAGTGCCGACGTGCTTGTGGTCCCCCTTGCCAGCCTCATTGTCGTACCGTAGCACGCACGTTCCCTCCGACACCAACGCCAGCCGATACTTGTACCGATGCCCGCTCGACTTCACCGAACGAGGCAGCTTCCAAATCGCGACCTCGACGAACGCTGCCTCAGAGAGGACCAGACGCTTGCGAAGCAGCAGTTCGGCCACGCGCGCAATTATATCAAAGGGCGAATAGTGTTGTCAATCGCTCCAACACAAGCAGATCCGGCGGTAGCTGAGGGCGTCTACTCGAACGGATTCCAGTACCCGTCGCCGCGCTCGAAGACGCCTTCCAAACCGCGTCCACCTTCGGGCGAGCGCGACACGTCCGCGAAAACCGCGGCTTCGATCGCGGAGGTGAGCCCCATCTCGGCGACGCGCTCGAGCAATGTTTCGCATTCGCGCAGCACGTGCGCCGCGCGCCGCTCGACGATACCGCCCGGTTTGATCTCAATCTCGTCGCCGAGGTGCCGCGCGGTATTCATCACGTAGCGCGCGTTCTCGAGCGAGAGCATGCGATCGGAGAGAAACGGCGTGTGAATCGCCTCGGTCAGCATCCCGCACAGGTGAATCGTCTGGTCCGTCATGACCGACGTGAGATTGAACATCGCGTCGATGAGATGCCCCTTGAAGATGTCGCCGGTCATGTGCTTGGTCGGCGGCATGTACTTCAGCGGCGCCTTGGGGAAGACTTGGCGCGCGAGCTGCGCCTGCGCGAGCTGGAAGAGAAAGCCGTCGGGAAGATCGGGATCGATCTCGTACGCGTCGCCGAGGCCGATCTGTTCGTCGGGCAAGCCGGCGCCGTGGGCGAAGGCTTCGTTGATGAACTGTGAGGCGAGCACCGCCGGCGCCTGCTCCACCGCATCGGCCGTCGTAAGGTAGTTGTCTTCGCCGGTGTTGATGATGATTCCCGAATACGCGTTGAGCGCCCGGCTGAAGTGCTGGTCCACGAAGGTACGGCGCATGTTGATGTCGCGGAAGAGAATGCCGTACATCGAATCGTTGAGCAGCATGTCGAGCCGCTCGATCGCCGCCATCGCGGCGATCTCCGGCATGCACAGGCCGCTTGCGTAGTTCGTGAGCATGACGTAGCGCCCGAGTCTCTCCGAGACCTCGTCGAGCGCGTCGCGCATGATGCGAAAGTTCGCCTGCGTGGCATACGTGCCGCCGAAGCCTTCCGTCGTCGGCCCGTACGGAACGTAATCGAGCAGCGACTGGCCGGTCGAGCGAATGACCGCGATGATCTGCGCGCCGGCTTCCGCCGCGGCGACGGCCGCCGTGCGGTCCTCGTAGATGTTGCCGCTCGCGACGATGACGTAGAGCAGCGGCGGGGGGAGCTGCGGCAGGCGCTCGAGCAGCGCCTCGCGCTCGGAGCGCCGCCCGCCGATCTGCGCGAGCGCCTTCTCCACGTACCCGTGCACGGCCGCTCGCGCCGCTGCGTCGGAGACGCCGGCGCACGATGCAAACGTCACCTCGCCTGCGGCAATCGCGCGCGCAAGCTCTGCAGGCTCTAGACGCGTCTGCGCGAGCGCCTTCCCGAACGTAAGCGCGGCGCCGCTCTGCAAATCGAACTGCGAGAGCGCGTCGACGAGAACGTTGGGCAGCGGCGCGTCGTCGGCGTTGACGCCGTCGACGCCGAGCAGACGCAGCACCGCGCGCTCGACGGAGCGCGTGGAGTGCGACGCGATGTACTGTTCGACCGGCGCGACGATCTCGCGCGCAAAGACGCGACACCGGTCCACCGAGTTATGGTCAATGCGCAGTTCCATGCGTCCTCGTGCGAACGATGTTCATGTTGAGAACGTCGGCCAAACCCTCGAAGTCGCCGCCCTCGAGCGCGATTGCGAGATTGCGCTCGACCCGCGGCGGCAGCCGCACCGGAATCGATTCCAGCGCAACGTTCGCCTCTAGCGCAACGCGCTTACGCACGGAGGGATACTCTTCGCCGACTACGCCTGCGATCTGAGGGCGCAGTGACGGCGATTTCGCGAGGAGGCGCCGAATTCGCCTTTGCTGCTCGATGACCGTTGACCACCATGAGGGATTCTCATCGCGCTCCGGCTGCAGTTCGACCTTCATCAGGTGCATGAGCAACACGCTCAAGCGGCTCTCGAGTTCGTTGTGTTGGGATTTGCCGATGTCCTCGATCTCCTCCACGAGATTTGCGACATCGACACCCATCCAGCGCCCCTCGCGGATCGCGCTGGCCTGGCCCTGGGCCCAGATCGCGAGATCGCGTTCGTAGAGATCGGGATCGGTTTTGGACTGACGCATGGTCGCCCTATCGTATCACGACGGGCGGCCCGGGCAGCAAGGGGCCGAACCACGGGACTTCTTCCCCCAGCCATGACGTGGGCGTCTTGACTATTACACGCTACCCGTGTAGTATGTAGCAGGTGGGTGCCGCGATCTCGTGATTCAGTCTTTCCGTGATGAGGCGAGCGCCGATCTCTTCCGAGAGCGCGATACACGAGCCGCACGCCGGATTCCGCGTCCGCTATGGCGAGTTGCGCAGCGGAAGATGAAGGCGCTTGACGCAGCAGCGCGGCTGGACGACCTGAGAGTTCCCGCGGGAAACCGCCTCGAGCTGCTTAAGGGAGTTTACGCCGGACACTACAGTATACGCGTCAACGATCGGTACCGAATGACGTTCCTATGGAAGGATGGCCATGCCCACGAAGTCTGCATCGAAGATTATCACTAGGGATCCGCGGTGGTTGGGGCCGGCTATTCCGCCGGGCGAAATCCTTCAGGAAGATTTCCTGGCGCCGCTCGGCATCAAACAAGTTGATGCCGCGCGTCGTCTCGGGGTTTCCCTCAATCGCCTCAACGAAATCGTGTTGGGCAAGCGCGCGATTACCGCGGATACCGCACTTCGTCTCGGTCGCATGCTGAAGACGTCCCCGCAGTTTTGGATGCGCTTGCAAGCCGACTGGGATTTGCATAAGGCCATAGCGCGGCTCAAGGCGTCATAACGGCCCACGCGGGACCGAATCGCGCCGCGCTTAAGGCAGCCCGAATCCGGAGCTGCAGCTTCATTGCCCTGCTCGCTCGGCCGCGATTGCGCTGGGTTTCACTTGCGTGTATCTGCGGGCCATGCGGCGGAACGGCTTCTCGACCGAGAAATACAGGAGCGCAGCTGCAGCGTACGTGAGCGGGATGAGCAGCAGCTCGTATTCGATCGCCTTGGGAAGCGTCATTGCCGATGGATGCAGCACGAGGACGTACGCCCCCAAAATGACGAGCGGGTTGAGCAGAAAGGCACTGTAGGACAGCTCCGCAGGCCAGTACCACATGCGCGCGGAGAGCCATGCCGCCACCATACGGCTGCGAGGCGCTTCGCAGAGCACGAGCAAAAGCACGCACGTGATGGCGGCTGCAAACGCGTAGTCCGACGTCACCAAGTAGAAGGCCGAGAGCCCGCCGCCGAGGCGAGCGCCGCTGTCGGGCAGGTACCCGGGAACCGCCATATACGCCGCCAGTACCGCGATCGACGCGAGAAAAAGAGAGAGCGCGAGCGCCGCATGCCGCGAGAGGGCGTCGCGTACGGACGTGTACTCGTAGAGGTACGCAGCGATGAGCCCGCAGACGATCGCACCGAAGCGCATCTGCGTCTTGTCGTACAGCACGTCGAAGACGCGGTTGAAGTGCGCCGCGTCGTAGACCGGCGAGGTTAGCCAGGGCAGCGTCATGCCGGCGTGCAGGACCACGAAAGCGCGTACGGCGAGCGCGCCGGCCAACGCAGCTATGAGGAGCGGCAGGTACCATCGGCTGTCGCGCACGAGCAGGATCGCCAGCGGAAAGAGCACGTAGAAATGCGCGTCGACGCCGAGCGTCCACGTCCACCCCATCGCCTGCTGCGCGAATGGAACGTAGTTGTTCACGAAGAGAAGGTTCGCCCAGACGTGCGGCAGATTGTACGGAATCACCATCGCGTACAGCGCGAGCGCCGCAACATAGGCCGGGAAGAGCCGCGCCGCGCGGCGGATGAAATACGTGCGCATCGAGAGCCGGCTCTTCTTCAGCTCCCGAAAGACGTATCCGCCGATGAGGAAGCCGCTGAGCACGAAGAGCACGTCGATGCCGAACGGCGCCTGGAGGATGAGGTTAAAGCGCGTGCTCGCGAAGAACGCCCACGCCTGGTGCGGATCCATCACGTTGTTCAAAAAGTAGAGCACGTGGAATGATACGATCCAGATCATCGCGAGCGCCCGAAGCCCGTCGACGCTCCGAAGGCGCGCGCTCTCCTCGTTCATGCGCTCGGTAACGCCGCCGTCGGAGGTGGCGACGCGATCACGCTCAGCAGCAAGCCGATGGCCGCGGGTATGACGATCGCCCCGAGGACGAGATTCGGCTCCCACCACGTTCCGCCCGCGAGCGCCGCTTCCAGCAGCCAGAAGAGCGCGAAGTGGTTCGCCGGCACGAGCGCCGCAAAGGCGCGAAAGCTGCCCACGGCATCCGACGGCCGCATCTTCGCATAGAGAACGTCCGCGATCGCTCCGGTCAGCAGCCCGTCGAGAAGATTCACGGTGTAGGTCGTCGGATCGTTCGACGTCATCGCTGCCATCGTCCCGATGCCGAGCGTGAAGAGCAGCGTGAAGGCTCCGGGCGCGAGACGGAACGAGCGCGTGAGAAAGACGACGAAGCCCGCGACCAGAAGCGCGTGCACGAAGATCGCGAAAAGGCCTTCGATCTCGCGGTAGAAGACGTTGACGATCTGCGGCAGGTTGCCGGAGCGATCGAGATCCTGATATCCGACCGGCGCCATCGCCCGGCTGAACCCGGCATCGAACGCAAAGGCATATTGCGTAAAGAACTCGAGCAGCATGAAGAACGCGCAGGCGGAGATCAGCATCGGCAGCTGCGCCGCAAGCTTCGCTCGCGGAGGCGCTGCGAGCGCCGCGCGCAGCGGTCCGGTCATCATGATGGCAATGCAGGCGGCGAGGTAGAGATGCGTCGGGCTCAGGAGCACCGCAAGGCTCTTCTCGGGCCCCATGATGAGATGCCACGTCAAATCCGCGGGGATACCCGGAAAGAACAGCAGCGCCGCCCAAAAGGAAAGGGTGTAACCGCGAGGGAGCATCCGTCGCCAGGGATAGCCACGTCGAAGATTGCGAATGCCGGTGACGAGCGTAATGGCGGCGAGCAGCGTGAAAGCCGAGAAGAATATCGCGTGCGCCGGCGTGAAGTACGAGTCGGTGACGTAGTGCGCGTGCGACCATCCGTCGCCGATCAACCCGCACATGAAGGCAAAGCCGAGGATCGCCGATGCCCAGTCCAGCTGCGGGCTCGCTGCCGGATAGGAATCCGCCCTCGCTGCCATCTATCTCATCTTCGGCATGCGTTCACGGTGCCCCCGGAGCCTTCTACTCGCGCTCGTGCTCTGCACCACGGGTTGCACGCTCGCCGTGCACGTGCCGGCGAACGTCCGCGTCGGCGGATCGCCCGGCGCGCCTCCACCGGCCCCGGTTGCGGCAGCGAGCGCGTCACCGCGGATCGTCTCCGTCTGGCTCTCCGAGACGACCATCGCCCCGATGCAACGCTTCGCCGGCACCGTCACGACGTCGACGAACGTTGCGAGCGTCGAGATGCGCACCGAGACGTTCTCCTATAACGTGCCGCGGCTCGCGTTCGGTCAGTTCGCATTTCATTACGTGATGCCGGAACTGCCGCCGCCGGCGCGCCGCCATTATCTGCTTTGGATCATTGCGCGCAATGCCGCCGGCGTCGAGGACGTCGAGGGCGTTCCCATCTTCCTCAAGTGAAGCGCCTCACGGCGCCGCGAAGGCGTACAGGCTGTGGTCCCAGGAGCCCACGTAGACGCGTCCGTTCGCGACCGTCGGCGGCGTAAAAACCGGGCCCCCGATCGCCGCTGCGCTGTTCCAGAGCGCCGCACCCGTCTGCGCATCGTTGGCAAAGACGGCGTCGCCGATGCCGTTCACCGAGTAGACCACGCCGTTTGCAACCGTCGCAGCAACGTTGTCACCTTCGGGCGGAACGGATCCCTCGGTGCTCTGCCACGCGAGCGCAAGGCTACATCCCGCCCGCTCTCTCAGCGCGACGAGCCCGTTCGAAAAGCCGCCGTATCCGGCCGGAACGCCGACGTAGACTTCGTTGGTCACGGGCGAAAACGCCGCAACGCCGATGAACTGCCCCTGCTCGGAGTCGTCGGCCATCGCTAAATTCTGCATCGGCCCGGATGAGATCGTACCTTGCCCGTACACGTAGAGGCTGCCGTCTTTGTTCTGCGCGGTGAACTGCGGTGCGCACGCCGGCATCTGATAGAGCATCGGCGTCGACCCAAAATCGTAATCGCGCGTCCCGTTGACCAAGCCGGGGTAGTTCGCCGCTTCGACCGAGAGCGTCGACGTCAATCGCACGACCTGCTCTGCGTACGCGTCGTGCGCGGTCGCGCCGATCGTGTTCCCGGTCCCGATGAAGAGATCGCCCGTTGTCGCGTCGATCGACGGGCCGCCCATGCCCCAAAGGCCCCCGCCGTTCTCCGTTCCGCCCGGCAGAAACGTCGCAACGACGCTCGCGCTCTGCGTGTTGACGGCGATGAGGCGCCCTTGGTACGGCGTGATATCGCAGTAGCCCGCCGTCTGCGCGTACAGCAGATGGTTGGCCGGATTGTACGCAAGCGCACTGTAGACGTGCTCTTGCGACGTCAGCGCGGTAATCGCGACCGGCCAGCCCGCCGCCTCTTGGCCGGTTGCCATGTCGAAGGCGTGAAGCCTGTCGAGCCCGTCGGCGACGTACACGCGGTTCGTGGTCCGATCGAACGTGGCCGTACCCGTGATGCCGTAGACGCCGCCGGGCAGATCCGCCTCGCAGATGCCGGCGACCGATCCGAGCGCGGCCTGCCATAGCGTCGCGCCCGTCGAGGCGTCCAGCGCGTAGAACGTTCCGCCTTCCGTCCCGACGTAGAGCACGTCGTGCGAGGAGCCGCCGACCGTGACGTTCGCGGCGAAGAGCGATTGCGCGTCGATTGCGCCACCGAGATCGCGGGTCCACAGAGCGTGCAGCGATCCGGCGTTGTTTCGACCGAGCGTACGTTCCGACGGATTGTAGCCTTCGCGCGAGAGTCCGTCGGCAAACGTGTTCCAATCCGCACTTGCCGGGGGCGCCGGCGCGCGCGGCGCGGACGGCACGATTCCGCCGCCCCCGCCTCCTCCGCCGCCACAAGACGTGAGGCCAAAGGAGAACGCGACCACCAGCAAGACGGAAGTCGCCCGCATCACGCCGACGGCTGCGGCAGCTCGGCGCCTTTCCCCTCCACGAGCACGGCAACGCAGGCGACAACGAGCGCGGCGAGCCCGAGCCATCCGGGCAAATGCCTCAGGAACCAGAGCGAGTTCGACGGCGTCGATCCGTTCGGAAACGCGAGCAGCACGGCGACGGCAGCGAAGGCCGCAAGCAGCGTCACGATAGGCGGCGGCTTCCAGAACTGGTGCACGAGCGTTCCGGTGGTGAGCATAACGAACGGCGGATACGCCGCATCGCCGTAGACCGCCGACCACGGCGTCGCCAGCAGCACCAATGCGAGCCGCGCGAGCGCGGATGGCGCCTGGTACGCGAGCATCACGCCGAACGGAATGGCTGCGGCAAGCTCCTGCTGGCGCGCGTAGATTCCTCCGATGATGGCAAACGCGAGCGGCGTAAGAACGACCCACGCGGTGTCGCCGTATCGCCTCGCAAAGGCCGCGCCGATGGCGATGCCCGCGACCGCCGCGACGGCGTACTGGGCCCATCCCAAGCCGACGGCTGTGCGATCAGCGACACCCAGCATGTGAAGACCGTAGACGAGGCTATATTGCCACGCGTTCGCGATGTCGCGCGCGGCGTATGCGTGCATGTACTCTACGTAGGAGAGAAAGAGCTTCGGACCGGCAACGAGTGTCTGCGCGACGAAGAGGGCCGCGCCGGCGGCGGCCAGGCGCATGCGCATCGGTGGAAGGATCGCAAACGCGGCGAGGCAGGCGGGAAGCGCGAGGTTCGGTTTGACCATCCCGAGCCCGAGAAACACGGCCGCCCAGCTCCACCGCTCGCGGCGCAGCGCGTAAGCGGCGAGAAGCAGGAAGAGAATCGGATATGCCGCCATCGACGCGGCGATCATCGACGGAAACCATATCGTCGCGGCGAACGCCGCTACCGCAACGACGAGCGGCGCGCGCGACAGCCGCGCGATGACGACGCACGAGATCGCGATCGCACCCACGATGCCGGCGATCCAGATCGCGCCCGCGACGCCGAAGGGCAAGAGGCTCAGCGGAAAAAGCAGCAACAGCGCGTAGGGCGGGTACGGCGCCGGCATCACGCCGCCGCGCTGCCACGGCGCGACGCTGCGTTCGCAGCGCCCGAGCGCCGCGTCGTCGTACGGGTTCTCGTATGTGGCGGCGAGCCGGGCGCCGCAGTAGAATGCGCTGAAATCTTCGAGCGCTTGCGGCGGTGGATGCTCGAGCACGCCGACGAAATACGTCGCGCCGAAGATCGCGAGCGCGATCGCGGCGATCTTCAAGACACTCATGGGCGGCTGCCGAAGCCGCCGAACTCGTCATCCGTGATGCGTACCGCGTCGGCTCCGTGGATCGCATCCATGACGATAACTTGCACCGACCCGTACGGTGGAACGTAGAAGTCCGGCAGCGCGCGGGTATCGACGCTCACGTGCGTCCAGGCGTGCAGCTTGGCCGGGACGATGTAGTAGCGAAAGCGGTCGCGCGTGAGAAACTCCGGCGAGCGGATGCGGGAGTTCGTCATCACGTAATACTGGTGGTTCAAGCCGTCCACAAGCGAGACCCCGAAGACGTGCGTCGGAAGCACGCTTGCCGTCGAATCGGAGCCCGGTTTGAGCCAAAAAGCGAAACGGCCACTGCCGACCTCCGCGAGCTGCGCGATCGTCGCAAGCCTCCACGCCTGGTCGCGCGGGCGCTGCACGTTGAACAGCACGGCGCTGTCGGCGCTTCCCCTCGGCACGCATTCGATCGTCCCGTCGAGCAGATCACTCGCCGAGTATTCCCACGTGAGCGGCGCCGGCGCCGGCAAAAACATAAATGCGCTGCGCGCGCACACCAAATGAAGGTCCGAAAGCGACGCGTGCGGATCTTCGCGCGGCGCCCACGACGACGTGTAGGCGAGGAGATCCCCGTTGGACGTGTAGGCAACGACTTGCACGCCGGCGTTTTCTGAAACCGGAACCTCGGCGCCGAGACTCGGCGCTTCGAGCCGGACCGCGACGCGACCGGTACCCTCGCGCGTCACGCGCGCGATCCGCCAGAAAATTGCGCCGTTCTTCGCGGAGTCGACGGCAAAGCGATACGCGGCGCTCGCGTCACCCCGCGTGTTCATCTCAACGTCGAGCGCGCGCACGAGCCCGGTCGAAGGATCGAATGCCGCTCCCGAGATGCGTGCTTCGTGCAGCGGTCGCAGGAACGCCAACGTCGTCAGCACGGCGGCTGCGATCACGCACGCGGCGGCCGCCGCGAAGGCTATCGCCGTGCGCTTCGTTCGCGGAGCCTGCGCGCTCGCCACAGCCTCGGGCTCGGCTTCCCCGCGGACGAGGAGATAGACCGCGAGCGCGATCGGCCAGTAGACGAAGTAGTTCTGCAACGAACGCGGGCTGAAGAACAGCACCACCGCCGGCCACACGAACGGCATCCACGCAAGCCCTCGATAGCGCCAAGCGTAGAACGCGACGCCCGCGACGAGCACCACCGGCCAGGCCCACGTCAGCCATTGCACGGGGAACGGCAGCACGTTCGAGGTGATGAACAGAACGATTCCGCTTCCGGTCGGCACCGCTCCCGAAATCATCGGGAAGAAGATGCCATGCAGCCACGCAGCCGGGTTCCAGACGATGAAGGCGAGATTCGGCAGCAGGAACGCGAGCGCCGCCGCCCCGGCGTTGCGCAGCATCGGCACGCGACCGCGCATGTGATACCAATGCACGAGCGCGAACGGCACGACGAACCACGGGTCTTGCTTCGTCGCGCAGGCTAGGCCGAGCGCGACGGCGGCGATCGGCGACTCCTCCTCCCAGAACGCGGCGACGAGAATCATGAAGGGAAGCCAGGTCACGTCCGTGACCGATCCGACGGCGAAGTCGAAGTACTCGGCGCTCGCAAAGAACACGAGCAACGCCAGCGCCTTGCGCCCCGGCGGCATCAAGAAGGCGACCAGGAGCATGCTGAACGCTGCGAACGCGACGTCGACGAAGAGCATGCTGCGCAAATGCATGAACGCAAACGGAACGTAGAGCAAGAAACTGAGCGCGGGATACGACTGCGATACGACGAGGCCGCCGTGCGTCGTCGGCGTGTAGACCGACGCCGGCACGCTGAAGAGCCGGTATGCGGGCTCCATGCTCGCGGCGTAAGGGTTCTGGCCGTGCAGCACGAGCAGCGCCGAGTAATGATTGAACGCGAGCGCGTCGGTGCCGTACTGAACCGCTACCGGCTGCGCGATCGCATAAACCGCAACGTGCAAGACGAAGGCGAGAATGAAACCGGCCGCGGTCCATTCGTCCAGGCGCCGGCCACGCTTCGCGGCAAGAATCAGCGCCGCGAAGCCAAGCGCGTAGGCCGCCAGACTCAGCCACGCAAGCGCGGGGTGCGCCGCAGGTTGTGCGAGCGACGCCTCATGCCCGATGTCGATGAAGACGAGGCCAAGAAATACAGCCGCGATTTGCACCGGCAGAAAGGCCGAATCTCCCCGCGCTTTCACGTGGAGGCTATACTTCGCCCCCCGCCCGGATATGCCGCCACATGCAAAAACCGCCAAGACCGAGCAGCAACAGCCAGACGAGGATCTCCGCGGCGAACTGGCCGGCGGCAACGCGCTGAATCACGAGCAGCGACGTCGCCGCACGGCGGCGTGGCACGATCCACCCG
>DATKRS010000016.1 GCA_035532035.1 Candidatus Dormiibacterota bacterium | reverse complement strand
AAGACGGCGATCGTGGAAGGGCTCGCGCAACGCATCGTGCGCGGCGACATTCCCGAGGGGTTGAAGAACAAGCGCATCGTTCTGCTCGATATGGGGGCACTGATTGCCGGCGCGAAGTATCGCGGCGAGTTCGAAGAGCGGCTCAAGGCCGTCCTCAAAGACGTTACGTCCGCACAGGGACAGATCGTGCTCTTCGTCGACGAGCTTCACACCGTCGTCGGCGCCGGCAAGGCCGAGGGCGCGATGGATGCGGGTAACCTCCTCAAGCCGATGCTCGCGCGCGGCGAACTGCACATGATCGGCGCGACGACGCTCGACGAGTATCGCAAGTACATCGAGAAGGACGCCGCGCTCGAGCGGCGCTTCCAACCGGTCTTCGTCGATCAACCTTCGCCGGAGGACACGATCTCGATTCTGCGCGGCTTGAAAGAGAAGTACGAAGCGCACCACGGCGTGCGCATCAAAGACGCGGCGCTCGTCGCAGCGGCGGTGCTGTCGAATCGCTACATCGCCGACCGCTTTCTGCCGGACAAGGCGATCGACGTCGTCGACGAAGCTGCGGCGAAGCTGCGCACGGAGATCGACTCGATGCCGCAGGAGCTCGACGAGGTCTCGCGCCGCGTGATGCAACTCGAGATCGAGCGGGAAGCGCTGCGCAAGGAGAGCGATCGCGCGAGCCGCGAGCGACTCGAAGCGTTGGAGCGCGAGCTTGCGACGCTACGCGAGCAGCAGGCGAGTCTGCGCGTGCGGTGGGAGGCGGAGAAGAGCGCCGCCGTTGAGCTGCGCGCGTTGCGCGAACGCATCGCACAGACGAAGGTGCAGATCGAGCAGGCCGAGCGCCAGTACGATCTCAACACGGTTGCCGAACTGCGTTACGGTACGCTCGCGCAGCTCGAAAAACAGCTGGCGAATGAAGAGCAACGCCTGACGCAACGCGACGGCGCGCGCCTCTCCAAGGAAGAAGTCGACGAAGAGGACGTTGCGGAGGTCGTCGCACGCTGGACCGGCATCCCGGTCGCGAAGCTTCTGGAAGGCGAGAAACAGAAGCTGCTCCACCTCGACGAAGAGCTTCACAAGCGCGTCATCGGCCAGGACGAGGCTGTCGATGCGGTCGCCGAAGCGGTGATCCGCTCCCGCTCCGGACTCTCCGATCCCAATCGCCCGATAGGCTCGTTCATCTTCCTTGGGCCGACCGGCGTCGGCAAGACCGAGCTCGCGCGCGCTCTTGCAGAGTATCTCTTCGACGACGAGCGCGCGCTGATTCGCATCGACATGTCGGAGTACCAAGAGCGCCACACGGTAGCGCGCCTCATCGGCGCACCGCCCGGATACGTCGGCTTCGAAGAAGGCGGCCAGCTCACGGAGGCCGTGCGCCGGCGCCCGTATTCGGTCGTGCTCTTCGACGAGGTAGAGAAGGCGCACACCGACGTCTTCAACGTCTTTCTGCAGATTCTCGACGACGGAAGGCTCACGGACGGCCAGGGCCGTACGATCGATTTCCGTAACACGATCGTCATCATGACGTCGAATGTCGGCAGCGACCGCATTCTCGACTTCAAAGGCTCCCTCGACGGTGCCGACTACGCGGTGATGCGGGCGACCGTGCTCGACGAGCTGCGGCGCCACTTCCGGCCGGAGTTTCTCAATCGCGTCGACGAGACGATCGTTTTCCACGCGCTCACGGAAGAGCAGCTCATGCAGATCGTCGAGATTCAGCTGCGCCGGGTGCGCGAACGGCTCGAGGATCGCCGCATCTCGCTCGATGTTGCCGACGATGCAAAACGCCACCTCGTGCGCTCGGGATACGACGCCACATACGGTGCGCGGCCGCTGAAGCGCACGATTCAGCGCGAGCTCGAGACCTCTCTCGGACGCAAGATTCTCGCCGGCGACATTCCGGACGGCAGCACGGTCGAGATCGGATACGATCGCGTGCGAGGCGAGGTGACATTTACCGTAAAAGAGCGGGCAGCCGCCCTCGTCTAAGAGCCTGTCTTAGGTGCCGGTGTCGGCGCCCGCATGGAAGACGAACTTGACGATCAGCCGGTCGAGCGTTGCGGCAGCCGCCGGCGTCCCGTAGTTGACGTACAGCTGATCGCCGTTGTGGAAGCGCTGCTGATAGGCTATGGCCAGATCCGTTCCGACGGCGGGAGCGAAGCCGCCGTAGCCGTTGATCGAGCGCAGCGCTACGGTCAGCGTGCTATCCGTCGCGACGCTATAGCCGAGCGAGATGCGGCGCAGCCATTGTGAGGTCAAGGGGCCGGCGACCAGCGGCCGCTCGTACGTCCCGTCGTAATCGACGCCAAGCGTGAGGCGATCGCCGATCACGCGCGTCATCGAGAGCGTGAAGAGATGCACCTCGTTGCTTCCGAACGTCCCCCACGCGTAATCGGTGTTGATGGGATTCGGCGTCGCGTCGCCGTAGTCGACCGGCACGTTCATCAGGTTGAAGGCTTGCGTCACGCCGCCGCGATAGCAAGGGTATCCGGTAAAGTACGACACGCCGATCGTCGGGCCGGTGCAATCCGCCCCGGACGGGATCGCGTATGAGCGCAGCTCGCCGATCGCCGGACCCAGGCCGTCGAGCGAGAGACCGTTCGTGAAGATGACGTTCGCAAAGACGCCCGTGTCCGCTTGGTGCACGGCGCCGCTCTCGTCGAGAAACCGGTCACCCTCGATGAACGCGCTCCAGCTCTTGATTCCCGGTGAGGAGCCTCCCGTGAAGTCTACGATCGACTGCGGCCCCCTGATATCGGAGTTCGCGGTGTAGCCGTCGATCGGGTTGTAGTTCGGCGCGATGTCCAGATAGCCGACGTTGACTTCGTAGTTCGGTTTGTGGACGTCTGCGAATGTCTCGAACATCGTCGCGCGTCCATTCGGGACCCAGGTGCCGCTCTCGAACGAGTAATCGGCGAAAGTGATGAGGCCGGTTTTGAGATTGCGCGTCTCCACGCCGCCCTCGACGGTGGAGTCGTCGCCCGCCAGCGAGTGATGCGCGAGCACGCCATCGGTCCAGTAGAGGAACGAGTTGTCTTGGAGCGCGTGCTCGTACCCGAACGCCTCGTCGTCGAACGTGCTGCCGGTGGTAGCGTCGAAACCGCGGAAGCTCATGATGCCGAAGCTCTGATCGCCGAACGAACCCTCGACCTTCCCGCCGCGATCGAACGCGCCGACGCTGGGTGAGTAGAAGATGACGTTCTGCCCGGTCGAGAACGAGCCGGTCGTCGTGCGCATTCCGGAGGCCGCATTGACGAATACCGCGCCTTGGGCGAAGAACGGGCGGTACTCGACGAGCTGGCGGCGGAACTCCTGCGGCGCGATGGTCTCTTGGTCGACTTCGACGTTCGAAAAATCGGGATTGAGCGTCCCGACGAAGTCGATCGTCGACGTCAGCGGCACGCTGACGTCGATACCGTAGTGGCGGACGCTCTGTGGTAAGAACAGTTGATCCGGCTGCTCGAAGAGGTTTCGATCGCGCCCAACGCTCTCGAGCAGGTACGCGTCCGCGCGTGGCTGTGGGCGCGAGGCCGCACTCGCGACAACGTGCAGCGTGCCCGCGGCCCAGAAGCGCGCGTCGACGAAGGCGGGCCACTGACCCGCCGGAAAGTCCTGCATGATGCCGTTGTAAGCCCACGCGTAATGCTCGCCTTTCGCCGCGATCGATCGCACGAACTGAAACCGCCACGTCTGTGTGCCGGCGTGGGGAACGTGTAGAACGTCGAGCGGGACGATCATGACGGCGTTCCATCCCCCCGGCGTGCGTGCGGCCGCCGACCGCCAGCGCGGCCGGAAGCGCACGTTCTCGTTCGCCTGCTGGTACCGCGTTGCCAGCGGCGTCGTCTCGAAGTAGTAGTCCTCGCTCCCGGCACCGCTCGGATCGACGCCGATCCCGACGAAATCGTCGATGCCGAAGCCGACGTCGTTGACCGTCTGCGTGGCGGTAATCGGCGTTCCGCGCTGCTCGACGCGGAATGCAACGTAGAGATACCGATCGTCGTAGAGCACGTACGCCTGGGTGCGCTCGTTCGCGGGAGAGCGCGTCGTTATGTTCTCCCACGCACCGCCATTCGGAACCCGGCCGGCGTTCCACGCGGGGTCGCGCAGCGCCGGATCGAGCGCGAGTGCGTGCGGCGCGCGGGCGACGGGAAACGAAAACGTCGCCGTGACGGCTGCCTGAGCGCGTCCGAGCGTTAGGGCTGCCAATAGAACGGCAGAAACGACGAGCGGACTCGCGCGCCGCGCGCGAGAAGCTTCAAACCATGAGACTTGCATCGATTCTTGCCGTCTTCTCACTGCTCTGTGCGAGCTCCGCCTTGGCGGCGCCGTCGTCTTTCACCATGGCGCAAGTACTGGCGTATCCATTTCCCGACACGATCGTACGCGACGCGTCGGGACGCGCGATCGCGTACGTCCTCGACACGCGCGGCGTTCGAAGCCTGTGGTTCGCGCGCGCGCCGGCGTTTGCGCCGAAGGAGCTCTTCGCATCCAACGGAGATGACGGCCAAGAGATAAGCAATGTTTCGATCTCGAACGACGATTCGCACGTCGTCTACGTACGGGGAGGCGACCACGACGCGAACTGGCCCGAGCCTTTGCAGCCCGGTCCGGATTCGAGTCCCGTGCAGCCGCAGATGCAGGTGTGGTCGGTTGCGACGCGCGGCGGAGCGCCGGTGGCTATCGGCGACGGCGATACGCCGGCGATCTCTCCCGACGCAACGCGCGTTGCCTTCACGAACGGCGGAGCGGTCATGGAGGCGCCGATCGACGGCGCGAGTGCCGCGAAGCGCTTGTTCTTCGATCGCGGCCAAGACTCCGATCTTCAGTGGTCGCCGGACGGTTCGGCGCTCGCCTTCGTCTCGGCGCGCACGGATCACAGCTTCATCGCGCTCTACCGCAGCGCCGGCAAGCCGATCGAGTACGTCGCCCCGACGACGTCGCAAGATTTCAATCCGCGCTGGTCTCCGGGCGGGCGTCGCATCGCGTTCATTCGTCTCCACGGCGACGGCGGTCCGCCGCGTAATCCCCTCGAGTGGAATCCCATGCCGTGGCAGATTCTCGTTGCCGACGCGCGCTCCGGGCAGGCGCACCGCGTCTGGGCAAGCGGCGAGGGGAAACGCGATTCGCTGCCGATAACCGGTGGCGGCCCCTTCGTCGCATGGACTGCGCACGACCGCTTGATCTTCAACAGCGAACGCGACAACTGGCCGCATCTCTACGCGGTCTCGGCCAACGGCGGCGCCGTGCGGTTGCTGACGCCGGGCGCGTACATGGTCGAAGAGACCTCGGTCACACCCGACCGGCAATCCGTCGTCTACACCGCGAATACCGGATCGACGCCCGGTGACGACGACCGCCGCCATCTCTTCCGCGTCGACGTAGGCACCGGACGGGTTGCCGAGCTCACCGCCGGTGCGAGCAGCGAGACCGGACCGGTCGCGCTCGCAGACGGCGTGGCGTTCAATCGTACGACGGCGCAACAGCCGCCGCTCGTGAGCGTGCTCTCCGGCGGAACGCGCCGCACGCTCGATGCGGATCAGCTCGCGAGCGACTTTCCGACTTTACAGCTCGTGACGCCGCGCGAGGTTGCCTTCCGCGCGGCAGACGGATGGCTCATCCACGGGCAGATCTTCGAGCCGCTCGGTGGCGGGAAGCACCCCGGCGTGATCTTCGTGCACGGAGGTCCGCCGCGGCAGATGCTGCTGACGTGGCATTACATGGATTACTACTCGAACGGCTACGCCGTGAACCAATACCTCGCAAGCCGCGGCTTCGTCGTGCTCTCCGTCAACTATCGGCTCGGCGTCGGATACGGACACGATTTCAACTTTCCGGCGCGTTGGGGGCCGACCGGCGCCTCCGAGTATCAAGACGTCGTCGCCGGCGCGCGCTTCTTACAGCGCGACTCGCGCGTGGACCCGGCGCGTATCGGTATATGGGGCGGATCGTACGGAGGGTATTTGACCGCACTCGCTCTCGCCCGTAACTCCGACATCTTCAAGGCTGGGGTTGACTTTCACGGCGTTCACGACTGGTCGTTCGACATCGCCAATCCGGTGTGGGGATTCACGCAGCCTAAGCGTTACGAGCAGTACGACACGCGGGCGCTGATGCGCCTCGCATGGCTCTCGTCACCCGACTCGGCGATCTCGACGTGGCGATCGCCGGTGCTCCTGATCCAGGGTGACGACGACCGCAACGTGGAGTTTCACCAGATGGTCGATCTGGTCGAGCGCCTGCGCCGGACGCACGTGCACTACGAGCAAATGGTCATCCCGAACGAGATCCACGGCTTCCTGCGCTACGCCTCGTGGCTGCGTGCCGACACGGCGACCGCGCGATTCCTGGAGCGGGAGTTACGCTAGCGCGTCAGTGCGGAGGCCTCTCTACGCCTTGCCTTGAGACGCTCGCTCTCGCTCAGGATGCGCTTGCGCAGGCGAATCGATTTCGGCGTTACCTCGACGAGCTCGTCGTCTTCGATGAACTCGATAGCGCGTTCGAGCGAGAGCTCCTCGGGCGGCGCCAGCTTGACGTTCTCGTCGGATCCCGCAGCGCGCATGTTGGTGAGCTTCTTCTCGCGGACGACGTTTAGCGCGACGTCGAACGAATCGTTGGCGCGGCCGACGATCATGCCTTCGTAGATGTCTATCCCGGGTCCGACGAAGAAGCGGCCCCGTTGCTCGACGCCCATCAAGGCATAGCCGGTTGCCCGGCCGGTGTCGCTTGCGACGAGCGCGCCCACCGCGCGAGCCGGCAACTCGCCCTGCCACGGCTGGTGGTCGTAGTACGTGTGCGACATCACGGCGGTGCCGCGGGTGAGCGTGAGCAGCTCGCCCCGCAGCCCGAAGATGGCGCGCGTCGGCATCGTGTACTCGAGCCGCCGCGACTCCGCAATCGGAATGAGGTTCGACATCGTGGCTTTGCGCCGGCCGAGCGCTTCGATAGCCGCGCCGGCGAAGCTCTCGGGAACGTCGATGACGACGTACTCGACGGGCTCGTAGCGCGCGCCATTGCGCTCGCTGACGATCACCTGCGGCTTGGAGACGGCAAGCTCGTACCCTTCGCGGCGCATCGTCTCGATCAAGATTGCCAAGTGCAGCTCTCCGCGTCCGCGCACCTCGAAGGTGTCGGGCGAGGGCGTATCCAGTACGCGCAGGGCGACGTTCGATTCCAGCTCGCGAACGAGACGCTCGCGAATCTGTCGCGACGTGAGAAACTTGCCTTCACGCCCCGCAAACGGCGAGGTGTTGACGCTGAAGAACATCGATACGGTCGGCTCGTCGACGGCGACGGCGTGCAGGCCTTCGGGTGCGTCGCCATCGGCGATCGTGTCGCCGATGTTGAGATCCTCGATGCCGGAGATGCAGACGATGTCGCCCGCCGATGCTTCGTCGACCTCTAGACGCTCGAGGCCTTGAAACGTCAGCAGCTTCGTGAGGCGCAGGCCGGTCGTGACGGCTCCGTCGCGCGCGACCTTGGCAATCGGCATGTTGACGCGCGAGAAGCCGCGGAAGATGCGTCCCACGCCGATGCGGCCGACGTACTGATTGTGGTCGATCGCGGAGATGAGCAGCTGAAAGGAGCCGTCTTCCGCCGGCGCCTCGGGTACGCGAGCGAGGATGGCCTCGAAGAGGGGTTCGAGATCGCTGCCTTCATCGTCGAGCGAGCGCTTTGCGATTCCGGCCTTCGCATTGGTGTAGATGACGGCAAAGTCGGCCTGCACGTCGGCTGCGCCGAGCTCGATGAAGAGATCGAAGACGTCGTTGACGACTTCCACGGGACGTGCGTCCCTGCGATCGATTTTGTTGATCACGACGATCGCCCGCAAGTCGAGCTCCAGGGCCTTGCGCAGTACGAATCGGGTTTGCGGCATCACACTCTCCGCCGCGTCGACCAGCAGGAGCACGCCTTGCACCATCTGCAGTACGCGCTCGACCTCCCCGCCGAAGTCGGCGTGACCCGGGGTGTCGACGATGTTGAACTTCACGCCGCCGTGGCGAATCGCGGTGTTCTTTGCGAGGATCGTGATGCCGCGCTCGCGTTCGAGCGGGTTTGAGTCGAGGACGCGCGTCTCCACCGCTTGCCCCTCGCGAAAGACGCCGCTCTGCCTCAGCATCGCATCGACGAGCGTGGTCTTTCCGTGATCGACGTGTGCAATGATTGCGACGTTGCGAAGATCCGAGCGAGTGCGCACCGCGCTTGCTTGCCCATCGGCTCGTGATGCCCTGCAAACGTAGGGTCGCACGAGGCTACGGCATTGCGGGGCGTTGCGTAAAGCTTGGGTAAAGCAGCGCGCGCATGCGCCACGCCCGAAACGCCGGGAAAACGCCGTGGGATAAGGGCCCGACCAAACGCCGCGCGTACCGCGTCTCGATTGCGTGCTGGGGAGGCAGCCGTAAAGGCATTGTAAGCATGCGACGGCGCGGTCGATGACACGCTGTACGGAGGATTTTACCGTATGCGTACCATCGTTGCTGCTGCAATACTCACCGCGTTCGCGTGCGTACCGCCGGCCGTCGTCGCCTCGGCGCACGGCCGCTCGGACGTCGCGCTCTCCCGAATGGCTCCGGCCGACGAATACTTCGGCCGTCAAAAAGAGAGCGTGCTCGAGATTCGCAATCGCCTCGACGTCTTCGATCACAGGTCGGACGACGAAATGCTCGAGCCCGGCACGCGCCATGCCCTCGACGATCTGCGAGACGCGATTCGGGACTGGGAACGCAAGTATCCCGGCGACCCGTGGCTGCCCCGCATGCTCGACCGTCTCACGCGCGATTACCAGCGGGCCGCCAACGAAGGGGACTAAGGAGTCCCGTCCTGGGCGGCCCGCCAGGGCAAGGCATCCATTCGCTCGGCGGCTAAGCTGGCGCCATGAACGCTTCGGTCAACGTCGGCAACACCGCATTCATGCTCATTTGCGCGAGCCTCGTCATGCTCATGACGCCGGGGCTCGCGTTCTTTTACGGGGGCTTGGTGGGGCGCAAGAACGTGCTCACCATCATGATCCAGAGCTTCATGTCCCTGGGCTGGACGACCGTCATCTGGTATGCCTTTGGGTACTCACTGTGCTTCGGACCGGATTGGCACGGGATCATCGGCAACCCGCTGACGTATGCGTTCCTCCACGGGATCACGCTGCACACGATGTTCACCGGCAACACTGCCGGCATCCCTCTCATCGTGCACGTGGCCTATCAAATGATGTTTGCGATCATCACGCCCGCGCTGATCACGGGAGCGTTCGCGAACCGCGTGACGTTCAAAGCATACTTTCTCTTCCTGACGGCATGGCTGATCTTCGTGTACTTCCCGTTCGTGCACATGCTTTGGAGCCCGGACGGCGCGCTTGCGAAGTGGGGTGCACTCGACTTCGCGGGTGGTCTCGTCGTGCACGCGTCGGCCGGTTTCGCGGCGCTGGCATCGGTCATCTTCGTGGGGCGCCGCCACGTCGTCGAAAACAAACCGCACAACGTGCCGCTCATCGCGCTCGGCACGGGGTTGCTCTGGTTCGGCTGGTACGGCTTCAACGCCGGTTCGGAGCTGCGCGTCGACGCCGTGACGGCCGCGGCGTTCCTGAATACCGACGTTGCCGCGTCCTTCGCCGCAATCACGTGGCTGTTCATCGAGTGGGCGCACGGACGCCAGCCGAAGTTCGTCGGATTGCTCACCGGCGCGGTCGCCGGCCTCGCCACGATCACTCCTGCTGCCGGATACGTTTCGCCGACGACCGCCGTCATCTTCGGCCTGCTCGCCGGTGCGATTTGCTACTACGCCGTCGCGCTCAAGAACCGGATCCGCCTCGATGACGCACTCGACGTATGGGGCGTGCACGGGGTGGGCGGATTCCTCGGCATCACGCTGCTCGGGATCTTCGCCTCGAAGGCCTGGAATCCGAACGGCGCCGACGGCTTGCTCCTCGGCGGCGGCGCGTTCTTCGTCAAGCAAGTGGTTTCCGCGCTCGTCTGCAGCATCTGGGCGTTCGCGTTCACCTACGGGATGCTCTGGCTCATCAGCCGCATCACGGTGACGACCGTCGGGCAGGACGTCGAGGAGGGCGGGTTGGACATGCACCTGCACGGTGAGGAAGCATACCCGCTGGGGCTCTAGACGCCTAGCAGCCGGATCTCAGGATGGAATCTGCGCGATGAGTGATACGCGAACGCGCATCGCGCTCGACGTCAACGGCGAGTCGCGCCAGCTCTTCGTCGAGCCGCGCGTCACGCTGCTCGATGCTTTACGCGAACATCTCGACCTAACCGGAACGAAGAAGGGCTGCGACCAGGGGACGTGCGGTGCGTGCACGGTGCTGCTGAACGGACGGCGCGTACTGTCCTGCCTGAGCCTTGCCGTCATGCATGCCGGAGACTCCGTTACGACGATCGAGGGCGTGGCGCGAGGCGAATCGTTGCATCCGGTGCAGGCGGCGTTCTTGGAGCACGACGCGTTTCAGTGCGGTTACTGCACGCCGGGGCAGATCCTTTCGGCAATCGCCCTGCTGCAAGAGGGCCACGCGCTCGACGATGCCGCGATCCGTGAGCAGATGAGCGGCAACCTCTGCCGTTGCGGGGCATACGTGAACATCGTGGCTGCGGTGCGCGCCGCCGCAGAGCGAACCGCGTGAATCTTCCGCTCGTCGGCGCTCCGGCCGATCGCGCCGACGGCCGCGTGAAAGTGACCGGGGCCGCGCGCTACACTGCCGACCTTACTCCGAAGGACGCGGCGTATGCGGCCATGGTGACGAGCCGAATAGCGAAAGGACGGATCGCGGTCGTCGACGCAGCACGAGCGCGCCGCCTCCCGGGCGTTCTCGCCGTTCTCAGCTACGAGAACGCGCCGCGCGTTCGCGCGCAAGGCGATGACAATGCATTCGCGCTCTCGCTCCTCCAGGACGATCGCGTTCGCTACGATCGCGAGCCGATTGCGCTCGTCGTCGGCGAGACGCTCGACTGCGCGCTCCACGCCGCCTCACTCGTGCAGGTCGCATATGAGGCCGAGGCTCCGGTGACGAGCATCGAACGTTCTGCTGACCGCTACGCGCCCGAGGAGATCTTCGGCGACCCTGCGGCCGTGACGCGTGGGGATCCGGAGGCTGCGCTTTGCGCCGCGGCAATACAGGTACGCCACGTCTATTCGACGCCGGTCGAGCACCATAACCCCATGGAAACGCACGCGACGATTGCGAGCTGGAAGGGAGACCGGCTGACGGTGCATGACGCCACGCAGGGCATTACCAACGTGCGCAAGCGTCTTGCAGCAGTCTTCGAGATTCCCGTCGAGAACGTACGCGTCGTCTCGGCGTTCTTGGGCGGAGGCTTCGGATGCAAAGGCGGCGTCTGGTCGCACGTCGCGCTCGCGGCGATGGCGGCACGAGTCGTCGGCCGTCCCGTCAAGCTCGTGCTGACGCGACCCCAGATGTTCGGTTCGGTCGGCTATCGCCCGCGAACGATTCAAACGATCGCGCTCGGCGCCGATGGCGACGGGAGGCTTAACGCTATTACGCACGACGTGCTTTCCCAGACGTCGGTCTTCGACGAGTTCGTCGAATCGAGCGCGCTCGTGACGAAGATGCTCTACGCGGTGCCGAACGTGCGAACGACGCACACGCTCGCCCGCGTGAACGCCGCCACGCCGACCTACATGCGCGCTCCCGGCGAGGCGACGGGAAGCTTTGCGCTCGAATCGGCGATGGACGAGCTCGCCTATGCAACCGGCATCGATCCCATCGAACTGCGGCTGCGCAACTACGCTGAAACCGATCCCGCCGAGGGCAAGGAGTTCAGCAGCAAGCACTTGCGCGAATGCTACGCGCTCGGGGCCGAGAAGATCGGATGGATCGAGCGCGATGCGCGGCCGCGTTCGATGCAGCGCGGCCGGCTGCTCCTTGGAATGGGCATGGCGACGGCGACCTATCCCGCCAATCGCGTCTCGGCCTCGGCGGTCGTGCGCATGGAAGCCGACGGAAGCGTCGTCGTGCGCAGCGGGACGCAGGATCTCGGCACCGGCAGCTACACGGTGTACGCGCAGCTCGCGGCGACGCTCTTGGACGTCCCGCTCGAGCGCGTGCGGATGGAGCTCGGCGACACCGATCTGCCGCCCGCGCCGCTTTCGGCCGGGTCGTGGACCGCGGCGAGCGTCGGCTCGGCGGTCTATGAGGCCGCGTCGGTACTGCGCGACCGCCTTCGCAGCGGCGAGAAGACGCCGCTCGAAGCCCGCGCCGATGCCAGAGCCTCTTGGGAAGGGAAGTACTCGACGCACGCGTTCGGCGCGCAGTTCGCGCGCGTCGAGGTCGATCCCGATCTCGGAGAAGTACGCGTGCGTGCGATGATCGGCGTCTTCGCTGCAGGCCGCATCCTGAATCGTAAGACGACGCGCAGCCAGTATCTTGGCGGGATGGTCTTCGGAATCGGGATGGCGCTGCACGAAGAGACGCGCTTCGACGCGAGCACGGGGCGGATCGCGAACGCGAGCCTAGCCGAGTATCTCGTACCGGCGAACGCGGACATCGGCTCGATGGACGCGATCATCGTCGAAGAGGAAGACCGGCACGTCAATCCGATCGGCGTGAAAGGCGTCGGGGAGCTCGGCGCGACCGGCTCCGCGGCGGCGATCTCCAACGCCGTCTACCACGCGACGGGAGTTCGAGTGCGCGATTTGCCGATCACCCCCGAGAAGCTGCTGCTGCCGTACGCTACGGCAGGGTCATCGTCGCATCGATGATCGGAGCGACGCGCCCGCCGACGTCGATGCCGTCGCTCCCGCGCTCGCCGCGAACGAGGACCTGCAGCAAGCTGCGCCTTCCCATCTTCGTGCCTTGCTCGCTGACGAACGCCGTTCCGTCGGCCGTTGCGCACAAACCGTGCGCTATCATGTATGCTGCGAGCGGACCTGTCGCGCTTCCCGTCGCCGGGTCCTCGACGACGCCGAGCTCCGGCGCAAACATGCGCGAGTACGCGCCGGCCCGCGTGGGCGTGAAGACGAAGACGCCGATCGATTCGCCGATCTCGTCTTCGAGCGCGACGAGCGACGCCGGATCGACGCTCGCTCGGTCGACCGTATCGCGATCGCTCACCGCGACGTAGAGCATCGGGTTCCCAGCGCTATACACCTGCGGCGGCACGTCCGGGAGCAGGTCCCACTCGCGTAGATCGAGCGTGCGCGCGCACGCGGCGCGATCGCACTCGCCGACGCGCTCGATCGGCGGCGTGGAGAGCCATAGGAGCTCGGTCTCGACGCGCACGGAGATCGGTCCGGCGCCCTCTTCGATGGCAAAGGAGCGCGCCGTGCGCGCGACGATGCCGTGATCGCGGGCGACGTACGCCGAGCCGATCGTCGGGTGGCCCGCAAAACGCAGCTCGCGCGCCGGCGTGAAGATCCGCACGCGCAGCGCGCAGTCCTTGCGGGTAGGCGGTAGGAGAAATGCCGTCTCGGAGAGATTGAGCTCGCGCGCGATGCGCTGCATGAGGGCCGCGTCGAGATCGTGCCCCTCATAAAAGACCGCGAGCGGATTTCCTTCGAGTGGAGTGTCGGTGAAGACATCGACGACGCGGTACCGAAGCGTGCGAGGCATGCAGTCGAGGACGTTGACGGCCGCAGCGTCGGCTCCCTCTCCCGCCGCACGGCGCGCCCTCTGGGCGGCGGGACTCGGATGGGGCCTCGACGGCTTCGATTTCTATCTCTACGTCTACGCGCTGCCGGGCATCATGACCGCGTTCTCACTGACGAAGGCCGCGGGTGGATTGCTCGCGACGCAGATGCTCGTCGCGAGCGCGGCCGGCGGCATCGTGATGGGCGTCCTTGCCGATCGCATCGGTCGCAAGCGCGCGCTCGTGATATCGATCGCGTGGTATGCGGTCTTCACCGCGCTGTGCGCAGCGGCGCAGAACTACACGCAGCTCGCGGCCTTACGCACGCTCGAAGGTTTTGGATTCGGCGGCGAATGGGCCGTTGGCGCCGTGCTCGCCGCCGAGTGGAGCGCTCCATCGCGTCGCGGCCGCAGCTTGGGCTTCATGCAGAGCGCGTGGGCGCTTGGATGGCTCGCAGCCAACGTCGCCTTTCAAGCCGTGGCCCTCGCCGTGCCGGCGGCGTACGGCTGGCGTGCGCTCTTCGTTCTGGGAATACTTCCGGCGTTTGCCGTGCTCTATGTGCGGCGAGCGGTGGCGGACCCGCCCGCGTATCGCGTCGTGCGGCCGCCATTGCATGTCACCATAACCGGAATGTTCTCGCGGCGCCTCGCGCGCACGACGCTCCTCGCAACGCTGCTCGCAGCCGGGGCGCAGAGCGGCTACTACGCGCTCTTCACGTGGATGCCGTCCTACCTTTCCATACAGCGAAAGCTTCCTTCGCTTGCGACCGGCAGCTACGTCTATGCGCTCATCGCCGGGTCGCTCGCCGGCTATGTCACCGCGGGCTTCATCAACGATGCAATCGGCCGTCGCGCGACGTTCGTGCTCTTCTCGGTGTGCTCCGCGCTGATGGTTCCGTTCTACCTGGCCGTCGTAACCGCAAACTGGGAGCTCGTACCCGCGGGCTTCGCGCTCGGGTACTTTGCCTCGGGAATCTTCAGCGGCTTCGGACCGTTCCTGAGCGAGCTCTTTCCGAGCGACGTCCGCGCGGCGGCGCAGGGCTTTTGCTACAATGCCGGCCGCGGCGTCGCGGGCGCAGCGCCATATCTCGTGGGGGTGCTGGCGGAACGCGTTCCCGTTGCGACGGCGATGATCGAGACGGCAGTGGCCGCGTATCTCGTCGCCGTGGCAGCCGTTCTCGCCCTGCCCGAAACGAAGGGCCGAGCCCTCGAAGCGCCAACCCCTTCGCCCTCATGTCCCTGACGCGCCGGGAGCTCTTGAAGACCGGTGCCGCGGGCGTCGCTCTGTTGACGCTCGCGGATTGTGCGCGCCGTACCGGAGCGATCGACGAAGCACAGCGCAACGTCGTTCTCAAGATTGCCGGCGTCATGCTCGACGGCGCGATTCCGGCAAGCGATCCGCAGCGCGCACGCGCCTTGGCGGAAGCTGCAAGCGGATTCGCAATCGCGGTCGGCGGTCTGCCGCCGCACGTGCAAGCAGAGGTGCAGCAGCTCTTCTCGCTCTTGACCTTTGCGCCGACGCGACGCTTGATCGCGGGGCTTCCGCCGTGGAACGACGCGACGCCGGCGCAGATCGCCGGCTTTCTCACGCGCTGGCGATTCAGCGGGTTCCAACTGCTGCGCAGCGGCTACGACGCGCTGCACCAGCTCGTCATGGCGGGGTGGTACGGCAACGACGACGCCTGGGCGCGCATCGGGTACCCGGGTCCGCCGAAGGTCGTGCGATGAGCGCGAACCCCTTTGCGAGCGCGGCGGCGCGTGGCTGGCACATCGTGGACGCGTCGCGGCTCGATCGCGATCTCACTCTGGAAGCCGACGTCGCGATCGTCGGTACCGGAGCCGGCGGCGCAACGGCGGCGGACGTTCTCAGCGCGCAGGGCCTGCGCGTCGTCATGCTCGAGGAAGGCCCGCTGCGTACGTCGCGGGACTTCCACATGCTCGAGCGCGAGGCGTACCCGCAGCTCTATCAAGAGTCCGCCGGCCGCCGAACGAAAGACAAGGGCATCACGATCCTTCAAGGCCGTAGCGTCGGGGGCTCGACGACCGTGAACTGGACGGCGAGCTTCAGAACCCCGGCGACGACGCTTGCGTATTGGCGCAGCGCGTACGGCTTGCAGCAGTATACGCCCGAGACCCTCGCGCCATGGTTCGCCCGCATGGAGCAGCGTCTCTCGATCGCTCCGTGGGCGTTGCCGCCGAACGAAAACAACGCCGTTCTCCGTCGCGGTGCCGCAGCCGTCGGGGTCGCCACGGGTGTCGTCCCGCGCAACGTAAAGGCGTGTCGTAACCTCGGATACTGCGGCCTGGGCTGCCCGGTCGATGCGAAGCAGTCGATGCTCGTCACCACGATACCCGCTGCGCTCGAGCGCGGAGCGACGCTGATCTCTCGCGTACGCGCCGATCGGTTCGCGCATGCCGGAGGCGTCGTCACGATGCTCGAATGCAGCGCGCTCGACGCGAGCGGCCTTCGTCCAGGAGCCCATCGGGTTCGCGTGACGGCGCACACGTTCGTTTGCGCCGCGGGTGCGATCGGCTCGCCGGCGCTGCTCCTGCGTAGCGGCGTGCCCGACCCCAACCGCGTGCTCGGCAAGCGCACTTTCCTGCATCCGACGCTCGTTTCGGCAGCCGACATGCCCGAGACGGTCGACGCCTTCGCCGGCGCGCCGCAGTCGGTGTACAGTGATCACTATCTGCAGATGCCGCTGGACGGGCCGATCGGCTTCAAGCTCGAGGTGCCGCCGGTCCATCCGGTATTGATGGCGACCACGCTGCCGGGCTTCGGCACCGTGCATGCCGGCATGACGGCGCAGATGCGCCACACGCAGGTCCAGATCGCGCTCTTACGCGATGGCTTTCATCCCGAAAGTCCCGGCGGAAGCGTCTCCCTGCGCGGGGACGGCAGCCCCGTGCTCGACTACCCGATCACGGCATACCTTTGGGAGGGCGCGCGCCGCGCGCTGCACGCCATGGCAGAGATCCAGTTCGCCGCAGGCGCGCGCACCGTTTTCCCGCTGCACGAATCGGCACGTCAATACGGATCGTTGCGCGAGGCGCGCGACGCGATCGACGCGCTCCCGATGGAGATTCTGCGCACGCGCGTCGTGAGCGCCCACGTCATGGGCGGCTGCGGCATGAGCGGCGATCCCGCGGCGGGCGTCGTCGATCCGTTCGGCCGGCACCACCAGATGAGCAATCTCTACGTCTTCGACGGCAGCGTCTTTCCGACGAGCCTCGGTACGAATCCGCAGCTTTCCATCTACGGCATCACGGCGCGCAATGCGAGCCGGCTTGCCGATCTCCTCAATGCCGGCTGCTGAACGCGCAGCGGCGGTCAGAAGAACATGGTCTGCAGCGCGCCGACCTCGCGAAAGCCGATGCCGCGATAGAGCGCGATTGCCGGCGCGTTGAAGTCGTTGACGTACAGCGAGAGCGAGGGAACCATGCAGAGCAACGTGCGGCAGATCGCTCCGAGCGCGGCGGTCGCGATGCCGCGTCGGCGAAATCGCGGCGGCGTCCAGATTCCTTGAAGCTGCGCGGTCTGCGGGCTCCATGCGCCGACGTTGCAGAAGAAGCAGAGCCCCTCGCGGCATTCGCCGACCCACCACAGGCCGAGGCGAATCATATGCCTGATTCCCGCGCCGAACTGCGGCATCTCGAGTCGCGCGTCCGCCTCGATCTCGCCGGAGATCATCGCTGCCGAGTTCTCGGCTATGACGGCCCATTCGCTTTCGCGCGCGCGCCGTATGGAGACTGCGCCGTTCGCGCCGCGCAGCGACTGCGCGTCGACGGCCATCACGGGTTGGCGCTCGCGCACGAGTCGCGCGGGTGCGTGCCGGCTGCGAATGAGCTGCCAATACGCGTTCACGGTCCGCTGCGGTCCAACGACGGCATTCTCGTTCAATCCGGCCGCAGCCTCGGCGAGTGCCGGCAGCGCGGCGTCTTCGCCTGCAAGAACCACATGACGCCCGAAGAAGCCGACGCCGCAGACGCGGTCGTCTCCGTCCCAGACGATGCGAACGTCGCGCTGCAGCGGCCCGCCCTCGAGCGCGATGTAGGTGAGAAAGACGTTTTCGTACGGCGAGCGGTCGAGATAGGCCACGGCTTGCGAAACGGTTGCGGCCGAGAGCCGTTGCGCGCAGGTCACCACGTGCGGCTCCTCACTCTCCAAGCGTGACGTCGAGAACGAGCGCGCTCGTCGGCGCCTTGCTTCCGGAGTCAGGCTCGACGCTGACCGCGACCACGCTCGTATGCGTTGCGTCGGCTTGGTCGAGCGCGACCACCGTAATGCCGTGAGGATCGGGGATGAATCTCACGGAGGGCGTCATCGCGCGCGCGCCTCGCTGCTGCGTCCACGCCTGATAGACTCTCCCGTGCGGCGGCATGGGAAGGTTGCGCAGCAGGAGGTAGAGGCGATCGTTGCTCGCGACGATCTGCCCGTTCGCGGATCCGTATCGCTGCGCTTGCGGACTCTCCAGGTCGGCAAGCGCGGTGCGCTCGACGGCAAGCGTTCGCGCGAGCATCGTCGAGCGCTGACTGGATCGCTCGATCTGCGCTTGCACCTGGCGGAGTTGCGAGGTGAGCGAGAGATTGTTCAACGTCGACACGATTGCCAGCGCAAAACACACAGCCGCCACGAGGTACGCCGGCCACACCGGTCGCCGCGCGTAGGGAGGCAGGGAAGGCTTCACGATGACGCAGCTTCGCGCCGGCTCGCGCGGGCCCCCGGGGCGGCGGAAGGTTCCCGAGCAACCGCTCGTCGTAGCCAGAGGGATGGACGATACGCTACGCGTGCTGCGGTCTCGAATTGCCGCGCTCCCCGGTTACGCAAGCAGCGACGACCGGCGGCACACCGACGAACTCGTGCGAGCGTATGCCGGTGAGGCTTTGACGGCCATGCAACAGCGCATCGCGCTCTCCGAAGCCGCGCGGTCGCAACTCGACGCGCTGATCTTGAGAACGCAGTTTGCAAATCAAGCGGCATTTCACGGTTTTGAGGGCGAGCCCAAAGACGATGCGGCGGTCGCACGGGTGACGCGCGCCGATGCGGCTCTCGTCGAACTCGCCGACCGCACGGCGAGCATCGAGCCGGCGGAGGCGGAGGCGTTGCTGAACCAGGTGCAAAGCGCGCTCGACGAACGAGATCGCGCGATGCTCGAGGGCGCACGAGCTCCGGCGCCGTGATCGGCGCGCTTCTCTTCGGCTCGTTTGCCGTCGCGCTCCACCTGCTTCCACGCCCATCGTCGGTATCCGTCGTGCCGTCGTGCAGCGCACCGCCCCCGCACGCCATCGCGGCGAGCTTCGACGCCGGGGCGCGCCGCGAGATCGACGAGCGCTGGAGCGCACTCGGCGCAGGCACGCTTCATGTTGCGCGCGAGCCCGACATCGTGGTTCGCCACGACGCGGCTCTGCCTGCGCAAGCGTATCGTCTGTGGGTCGGCCGCAGCGGTGCGATCATCTGGAGCTCCGGAAGCGACGGCGCGTTTTATGCGGCGATGACGCTCGCGCAGTTGCCCGAGCGTGCCGCTCGCGGTTGGCGCGTGCCGTGCGTGCGGATCGATGATCGCCCGGCGTTACGCTGGCGCGTGCTCTCGGACGACGTCTCGCGGGGGCCTCTGCCGACGATGCGCTACTTCGAGGAACGCATTCGCACGATCGCCGCCTTCAAGATGAACGGCTACTCGCCGTACATGGAGCACGTTTTCGTCTCTCCAACGGATCCGCTGCCGGCGCCGCTCGACGGCATTACCCCCGCGCAGCTACGCGCGCTCGCGCGCTACGCTCGCATCTTTCACGTGGCGCTGATCCCCGAGCAGCAGACCTTCGCGCACATGCACAACACTCTGAAGATCGAACGGTACGCCGGTGCGGCGGAGTTTCCGCACGGCTTCTTGCTCTCTCCGGCGTCGGCTCGAGCGTCGGCGTATCTCGCACGCATCATCCGCCAGGAGCTTGCTGCCGTTCCCCATCCGCCGTTCTTTCACATCGGCTCCGACGAAACCGCGACGCTCGGCCAAGGCACGACGGCGGCGTTCGTCGCGACGCACGGCGGCCGGTCACGAGTTTATGCGGATCACGTCAACGCGATGGCGAGGCTCATCGCGCCCTCGGGAGCGCGCGTCATGCTCTGGGACGACGGCATCGAGAACGATCCGTCGATCATGCGCATGATCGAGCGCAAGGCGGTCATCGTAAACTGGCATTATGATGCCGAGCCCTCGTTCGAAAAGTACATCCGCCTGATCGCGAGCGGTGGCTTCGCACAGATGGTGGCTCCGGGGGCGAGCAACTGGAACGAGATCTATCCGGACATCGCGACGGCGATCGCGAACGAGCGCCGTTTTATCGACGAGGGGAAAGCCGCGCACGTGCTCGGCCTCTTCCAGACCGTTTGGCACGATGACGGCGAGACGCTCTACGAAGCGACGTGGTATCCCGTGCTGTACGCGGCGAGCGCCGCGTGGGAGCGGCGCGACAGTGATCCTGCCCGGTTCCGGCGCGATTTTCCCGCAGCGTTCTTCGGCATCGACGACCCACGATACGGCGACGACGTCGCCGAGCTCGGCGACGCGCTCACGCGCTTGAACGCGGCGCATGCGGGCCCGAGCGACGCGCTCTTCTGGGGCGACCCGTTCGACCGATTTCTCCAGGATCGTTTGTCGCACGTCGATCTGCGCGCCGTGCGTCTCGAGGTCGAGCGGGCCGAGACGCACCTGCTCCTGCATCGGCCTCCATTGCACGCAAACGCCGCTGCGGTGATGTTTCTGGCGGCTCGGCGGTACGACGTTCTCGCCCGCGAGTACCAGATCGGCCGCGAGGTTCGAGACGACTACGCCTCGCCATCGTTTCGCAGCCTGCTCTGGAGCACGTATTGGATGTGGGAGCTACGCGACGACTTCGAAGAGCTGGCGCCGCTTTACGAGCGAGCGTGGCGCTACGAGAGCAGACCATCGCACCTCGCGAGCAATCTCGAGCGCTATCACCTTGCAGCCGGGCGCGCGATCGAGCGAGCCGACGCGCTCGCGCGCGTGACGCGTGAGAATTTTCTCCAGCACCAGCCGCTCCCGCCGCTGGACGACGTCATCGCACTGCCTCGCGGCGGAACGCAACCCTGAGCGCGGCGCTCGTTCTCGTCGTCTTTGCGGTTTTTGCCGCACTGATGTACGCGCGCAAAATGCCGGCGATCGTCGCCGTGCCGCTCATGGCAATCGCGATGGCCGTCAGCGCGGGAGTTCCGGCGGCTGCGCTCGGCGGCATCGTCGTTGACGGCGCAAGCGCGCTCTCGAAAGCCTACGTCGCCGTCATCTTCGGCGCCTTGCTCGGTCGCGTCACGCTCGACACCGGGATCGCGCGAGCGCTCGTCAACCTCGCCGCCGAGTACGGAGGGGAGAGTCCCTTCGCCTTCGCACTCGTCCTATGCGCGGTCGTGGCCGTACTCTTCACGTCGCTGAACGGGCTCGGTGCCATTATCATGGTCGGTTCGATCGTGCTGCCGATCATGATGACGACCGGCGTACCGCGTGCGACGGCTGCGACGCTTTTCCTGATGGCGTTTGCACTCGGCTTCATCTTCAACATCGCAAACTGGACGTTCTACACGACGTTCTTCGGCGTTACCGAGCAGCAGCTCGTCACCTACGCGTTGGTGCTTGCCGCGATCGATGCGTTGGCGCTGATCGGGTACGCGATCGTCGCGTTCGCCCGGGAACGCGCCTATGCGGGGTGGGCGACGCGCTCTGCCGACCCACAACAAGGCTCGCGAGCCGAAAAGGATCGCGGCGTTCCGTGGTGGTCGCTGGTGACGCCGATGCTGCCGATCGTGCTATATTACGTGCTGCACGTCGACGCCACGCCGGCATTCGCGATCTCGGCACTGTACGGCGTTCTCGTGACGCGACCGCGCGCAGCGGTTTCGACGCTCGTCGCCGCGGCAATTCGCGGGGTCGAAGACGTCGCACCGGCGGTCGTTCTCTTCATGGGCATCGGCATGCTGCTCGTGGCGACGAAGGAACCGCAGTTTGCAGCAGCTCTCCACCCCTTGGTTGCGAGCGACTGGATCCGCAATCCGATCGCCTACGTCGCCGTCTTCGGGCTGCTGAGCCCCCTCGTGCTGTACCGCGGACCGCTCAACCCGTTCGGGGTAGGAATTGCGATCTTCACCGTGCTCTTGGCGTCGCACGCGGTGCCGCCCCTCGTTCTCGTCGCTGCCGTCATGGCCGTCGTCCAGGTGCAGAACGTGTGCGACCCGACGAACACGCAGAACGTTTGGGTCGCGAACTTCACCGGCGTGCCGATCATGACGATCACGAAGCGAACGTTGCCGGTACAGGTCGCGGTCGCCGTAGCGGCGACGATCGCCGTCGTCGTGGCGACGCAGCCGCTGCTGGGCGTTCGCGTCTTTTCCTCGCTCGTGCCGCCCGTGCTCGCGCAGAGCGCATTTCCCGGAATGGAGGCACCGCGCAGCGCCGCATATCGCGTCGCGGTTGGTGACGACGCAACGCCGCCCGGACGCGCCGCGGCCGATGCGGTCGTGTCCATGCTACGCGCCGATGCGGCATTACGCCCTTTTCGCTTCACGGGCGATCCGAATGCCGGTGACTGCGTGCGCAAACCGTACGCCGCCTACGTTCGCACCGAGACGAGCAGGTTTGCGCTGATCGAAGGCACCGACCTCGACGTCGGTCTGGTGCTTGAGGACTGCGGCGGGTGGATCGTCGGAGAGTGGCACGATCACGAGATCGTTGCGCAGCCGAGCGACGCCGAGGCCCGTCTCCTGGCGCGGCAAGGCGCACAACGGCTCCTCGCGTGGGCGGCCCGCGCCTCCGCGCGCTCGACGAACCTTTTCGCTCGCGGCGTGGCGTTCGCGCCGGGCGATCCAGCGACGTATTTCTACAGCCTCTTCAAGAGCGACGACGGCAACATGCGCGCATACGTGCGTGCGGGCGGCCCTGCGTACGCTGCCGGCTTGCGTACCGGTGACGTGATCGAGAAGCTCGACGGTGAGGCGTGGTGGGAGTACGGAACCTACCAAACACAGTTACGGGCATACGACGGCAAACCGCACAGCTTCGAGATCGTTCGCAACGGCGCGACGCTGGAAGTGCAGCTCGGGACGCCTTTTACCGGGTTTTCCGCCGATGCAGTCCAGTAAACCGCCGCGAAAACTTCGCGTCGGAGTGGACGTCGGTGGAACCTTTACCGACGTCGTAGCGATCGACGCTGGGACGCGCGGACTCGTTGCGAGCGTCAAGGTTCCGACGACGCACCACGCAGCCGAGGGCGTTGCCGCAGGAATCGTCGCGGGCATCGAGCGGCTGCTGGAACGCGCCCAGATCGCGTCGGGCGACGTGGCATTCATCGCGCACTCCACGACGCAGGCGACGAACGCCCTGCTCGAAGGCGACGTCGCTCGCGTCGGCATCGTCGGCTTGCTCGACCGGCTCAACGTGGTTGCGCGCGCGCAGATGCAGATTCCACCGTTCGATCTGACGCCGGGCGTGCGTTTCGCGCCGGGGATCGCCTTTGCTCGCGCGGGCGACGACGCCTCGGCGCGCGCTGCGGTCGACGCGCTCGTCGCACAAGGCGTCGAGGCGATCGCCGTGACGCGGGCCTTCGGCGTCGATCGCCCTGACGCCGAAGAGCGCGCCGCTGAGTACGCGCGAACGCGGGGTACCTTCGCGACGAGCGGTCACGACGTCAGCTCGACGTACGGTCTTCGAGCGCGCACGCGTACGGCGGCGCTCAATGCGGCGATTCTTCCGCGCATGGTGGAGACGGCGCGCACGACGGCGCAGGCCGTGTGCAAAGCCGACATTCGCGCGCCGCTGATGGTCATGCGTAGCGACGGCGGGGTGATGGACGTGCGCGAGATCGAACGGCGGCCCATTCACACGCTGCTCTCGGGCCCGGCCGCCGGCGTGGCGGGAGCGCTGCTCTACGAGCAGGTGAGCGACGGCATCTTCATCGAGGTCGGGGGAACGAGCGCCGACTGCTCGGCCATACGCGCCGGGCGCCCGCAGATGCGTGCCGCGCGCATCGGTGGCAGGCGCATGATGCTTCGAACGCTCGACGTGCGCACGATTGGCGTTGCCGGCGGCAGCATGCTGCGCGTCGACGCGCACGGTATCACCGACGTCGGACCTCGTTCCGCGCACATCGCAGAGTGTGCGTACGCAAGCTTCGTATCGCCGCAGCGACTCGAGGGAGCGCGGGTATCGCGGCTCGCGCCGACGCCGGGCGATCCACCCGATTACGTAGTGCTCGTTGCAAACGACGGCGGGCGAATCGCGCTGACGCCGACATGCGCCGCCAACGTGCTCGGGTACGTTCCCGAGCACGCGTTCGCACGCGGGAACGCCGAGGCGGCTCGGCTCGGCTTCGCGTTGCTCGCTCGCGAGCTTGGAAGTAGCGCGGACGCGCTCGCGCGCAGAACGCTGGAGATCGCCGGGCGCAAGCTGCGCGCGTGCGTCGAAGCGCTTGTGCTCGACTACGGGCTCGACCCCGCCATCGTCGTGCTCGTCGGCGGCGGAGGAGGCGCGGCGGCACTCGTGCCGTTCGTCGCCGAGCAGATGAAGCTGCCGCATCGCATCGCGAAGGACGCCGAGGTCCTGTCGCCGATCGGCGTGGCGTTGGCGCTCGTGCGCGACTCGGTGGAACGTACGATCGTGGAGCCCACACCTGAAGAGATCGCGCAGCTTCGCCGCGAGGCGAGCGATCGCGTCATTGCAGCCGGAGCGGCGCCGGATCGCGTGGAGGTGAGCGTCGAGATCGACGCGCAGCGCAATCGCGTTCGCGCAACTGCCTCCGGAGCGACGGCGCTCGTCGAGGGGGTTGCGCTCGAAGCGGTAAGTGAGAACGACGTGCGCGCGGCGGCCGCCGCGTCGTTGCGCGCGCGGGCCGACACGCTCGCGCGGGTCGAGCTCACGCCCGCGCTGACCGGGTACGGCAGCGGACGCGACCTTCGCGTGCTCGACGAGCGCGGCGTCATTCGTCTCTCGTTGCGCGGCGCGCGTCTCACGCGTACCCGTTGCAGCGATCTCGAAACGGAGCTGCGCTCGTCAATCGAGGATGCTACGAGCTTCGGCGACGTCGGTCGCGCGCTTCCGGAGCTCTACCTCCTGCACGGCGCGCGCATTGCCGATTTCAGCGGCCTTGCGAGCGCCGATCAGGCGATCGCGCTCGCACGTGAAGAGGTCACCGGTCGTAAAGCCGATGACCTCGTCGCGATTCTCGCCGTGCCGCGTGCCGCCTAGTACTAGTTTACGGGCGGTTGCCGGACTGCGAGCCCTTGCGCTTCGGAGAGTGCGACCGTGCTCTTGTGCCGGCCGTACACAAAGTAGAAGAGAAGCCCTGCGATAAGCCAGATGAGGAACCACAACCAGACGATTGGGAAGAATCCCCACGCTACCGGGTTACCGACCTTGAGGTAATAGATCAGGCCGAGCGCAGTCACCGCGGAAAGAACCGGGATCAGATAGGGCCCGAACGGGAGCGTGAACGCGCCCTTCAGATCGGGGTGTCGCCTGCGCAGAACCGGGACCGCGAGCGAAACGAGGATGAACGCGGAGAGCGTGCCCATGTTCGTGAGCGAACCCACGATGTTGATTGGGGTGAAGGCTGCGATCGCCGCGATGCAGATGCCGAAGAAAACCGTCGAGAAGATCGGTGTGCGCCATGTTGGATGAATGCGCGTGAACGATGGCGGAATCAAACCGTCGCGGGACATCGCGTAAAAAATTCGACTCTGACCGAACATCATGACGAGCAATACCGTCGTGAGACCGGCGATCGCCCCGAGCGAGATGATGACGCCCGCCCAGCCGAGGCCGACGTAGTTCATCGCAAAGGCGACCGGGAAGGCGACGTTGAGTTTATAGAACGGCACCATACCGTTGAGGATCGCGACGACGATGATATAGAGAATCGTGCAAATCGCGAGGCTCACGATGATGCCGAAGGGCAGGTCTTTGCCGGGATTCTTCGCCTCCTCGGCGGTCGTCGAAACGGCGTCGAATCCGATGTACGCGAAGAAGATGAATGCCGCGCCGCCGAGCATCCCAGTCCAGCCGAACGGGAAATACCCCCCCATGCCTGCTAGCCCACCGGGTGGCAGATGATAGTTCGCGGGGTTGATGTGCCCGACTCCGATCACGATGAAGAAGAGCACGATGGCCACTTTGACCGCCACGATGATGGCGTTCACCGTGCCGGATTCGCGCGTGCCCTTCGCGAGCAGCGCGGTGATGACGAGGATGATTGCCGCCGCGGGAAGATTCGCATATCCGGAAACGCCGGCCTGACCCGCAAGCCCCCAATGTGGGCCGTTCGCCCACAGCGGCGAAATCGGGATTCCCCACTGGTGCATGATGTTCGCGAAGTAGCCCGACCACCCAATACTGACCGTGGCCGCGCCGAGCGCATATTCGAGTACGAGATCCCAACCGATGATCCACGCGAGAAACTCACCGAGCGTCGCGTACGTGTAGGTGTACGCGCTGCCCGAGATCGGAATCTTGCTGGAGACCTCGGCGTAGCAGAGTGCCGCGAGCGCGCTGACGACGCCGGCCACGACGAACGAGAACGTGATCGACGGACCGGCCCGCGTGGCCGAGGCTACGCCCGTGAGAACGAAGATGCCGGTGCCGATGATCGCGCCGATCCCCATCGCGGTCAGGGCCCAGGGCCCGAGCGAACGCTTGAGGCCGTGTTCCGAGTCGCTGCCTTCGGCTAAGATCCGCTCCAGCGGTTTCACGCGTCCGCGCATGATGAAGAGGACGATGAATACGAAGCCAACGGCGACGAGACCGTACAGAATCCCGAGGTAGAGTGACGACATACCGCCAGGCTATGCCTCCGGCGGCCGATTCCCTCTGTAAAAGGGCCTCGCACGTTGCGCTCGGCCTGGCGCTACGCTGCGCTTCGGCCGCTTCGCCACCTCAACTGCGCTGCGCGCCCCGCTGAATTGGCCTCGCACGTTGCGCCAGAGATAGGACTTCGGTCCGGCGATGGATCTCAGGCCGAGTGGACGCCCACGAACAAATCTCTGCCGGCGAGTACCTGCGTACCGTGGTGCAGCTCGAAGCCCGCGCGTAGGAACGCCGCCCGGTACTGCTCGTCGCTCAGCAAGAGAAGACGGTGCGTCTCCTCGAAGCTGCGAATTCCGTCTCTGTGGCCCACCATGTAATGAAAGTTGAGGATTGCGACGAAATCGTCGCGGCGCGCGACGTGCATGCGCGCGATCTTCATATCGGGAAGATCGGCAAAGCGAGCGCTGACGTGCCCGTCCTCCCACTCGTCCGGCCGCAGCCACGGTTCGACGATGGCGATCCCTCCCGGCGTGAGATGACGCGCGAAGTTCGCAATCGCTTGTTCGAAGCGTTGCATCGTGGGCAGGTAGGCGATCGATCCGAAGAGGCAGACGATGACGTCGAAGCGCGTGCCGAGATTGAAGCCGATCATGTCGGCGAGATGGAACGATACGTCCGGGGAACGCTCCGCGGCCAACGCGAGCATGCCGCGGTCGATGTCCAGCCCTTCGCACTCGAAGCGCTCCCGCAGAGACTCCAGATGACGCCCCGTCCCGCACGCCACGTCGAGGAGCCTGCGTCCCGCAGAGCGCTTGTAGCGCTCGACGAGCTCGCAGATCACGGCGCTCTCGCGCGCGTAGTCCTTTCCCGCGGCCGTGAGGAGCGCGTCGTAGTATTGCGCCGACCTGGAAAACGTGATCATCGCTTTCGCATCATTCGGGCGCCGCGACGGGAATGGCCTGCCAAGCAACCCGGCGAATCGCGGTGATAATGCGCGAGGTCGACGTGCTCGTCGTGGGCGGCGGAAACGCCGGCTGTGCGGCGGCAATCGCAGCTGCTCGCCACGGAGCGAAGACCCTGCTCGCCGAGCGGTACGGGTTCCTCGGCGGCACGGCAACCGCGGCGATGGTCGGCCCATGGATGACCTTCCACTCGGGCGCGGAGCGTGTCGTCGGGGGGATAGCGCAAGAGATCGTGTCGCGCTTGATCGCGCTCGGCGCCTCGCCCGGACACATCCCGGATAGCTCGGATTACGTTCCGACGATCACGCCCTTCGATCCCGAAGTTCACAAGGCACTCCTCTTCGAGATGACCACGGAAGCGCGCGTGCGTCTTCTCCTGCACGCGTGGTTCACGAGCGCGTTGGTCGAGAGCGACACCGTCGTGGGAGCGGTCTTCGATACGGTCGGCGGAAAGCGCGTCTACCGCGCGCGCGTCGTCATCGACGCCACGGCCGATGCCTACGTCGCAGCGTCTGCAGGCGTGCCGACGCAAAAGGGTGACGAACGCGGGCGGGTGCAGCCGGCGTCGCTGATGTTTCGGATGAGCCACGTCGATCTCGCGAAAACCGCGGCGTATCTTCGAACGCATCCTGATCAAATGCGCACGTCGCTCAAGGCGCACGAACGCACTGCCTCGACGGTGACGGCGGTCGCAGGGCTCCACGATCTCTGGGCGCGCGCACAGAAGGACGGCCTGGTCGACGTACCGCGTGAGCTCGTGTCGTTCTTCGTCTCGCCGTATCCCGACGAAGTTACCGTCAACATGACGCGCGTCCTCGAGATCGATCCGCTCGACCCGGACGATTTGACGCGTGCGGAGGTCGAAGCGCGCCGGCAGGTCATGCAGCTCGCCGCCTTCTTTCGCGCGCGGGTTCCAGGCTTCGAGAACGCACGCATCGCCGCTACCGGAACGCAGATCGGCATACGCGAGTCGCGCCGCATCGTCGGGCGCTATACGCTGACGCGCGACGACGTGCTGCAGGCACGTCACTTCGACGATGCGGTCGCGCGGAGTGCGTATCCCATCGACATTCACAATCCTTCGGGGCGTGGCACGACGACGCAGCATCTGGCACCGGGAACGAGTTACGGGATTCCCTATCGATGTCTCGTGCCGGTCGGCTGTGAAGGCCTGCTGGTTGCGGGACGCTGCATCTCGACGACGCACGAGGCGCTCGCGTCGACGCGGCTTACGCCGACCGTCATGACGCTCGGTCAGGCTGCCGGCACGGCGGCGGCGCTCGCATGCGAGCGCGACGTCGCACCGAGTGCGATCGACACGCTCGAGCTGCGCGCGCAACTCGAGCGGGACGGCGTGGTTCTGTGACCGTCGTGCGGGCGGCACGCCGCCACTATGGATTGCGCATCGAGATCGTGGATCTCGGAGCGTGGGCGGAGCGCGGGCTCAATGCAGAGTACGACGGGCGCGGTCCGACGATCCGCGTCAACGCTCGGCGCATGGACGCCCTGCACGGTTCGGCGCGGCGGCGGTTTTTCGTTAGAGCCGTGGCGCACGAGCTCTATCACCATCTCGAGGCGATCGGCGCCGTCGCGCGCATGCGGCCGCGCGCCGAACGCGAGTGCGCCGCCGATGCCTTCGCTCGCGCGCTCGTCCCGTGAAATATGTCGCGGGAATCGACGGAGGTCAGACCGGGACGCAGGCAGCGGTCGCGGACGAACGCGGGCGCGTGCTCGGCTACGGAGATGCGGGCCCGGCCGACGAGATCGGCGCAGGCCCCGAGTCGACACGGATGCGGGACGCTCTAGCAAAGGCCGTGGAAGCGGCGCGCCATGCGGCAGGGGTGTCTGCGGAAGCTCGTTTCGAGGCGATCGTCGCCGGCGTGAGTGGCTTTGAAGGGCGCGTCTATGGCGTTTCGCCGTCGCTTCCCACCGCCTCGTTCTCGCTCGTCCACGATCCGTTCATCGCGCACGCCGGTGCGTTCGCCGGGGGCTCGGGCGTCGTCGTCATCGCCGGAACGGGGTCCGTCGGCTACGTCGTCGACGACGACGGCTGCACGGAGCTGTTCGGAGGGTTGGGATACGTTTTCGGAGACGAGGGAAGCGCGTTCTGGATCGCGAGGACGGCGATTGCCTCGGCGATGTCGGAGAACGCCGGCTGCGTCGTCGAGTCGGAAGCGAAGCGATACTTCGGCGTCGCGTCACTCCGAGAGCTCCTGGCGGCTTTCTACCACGGATCCATCGATCGGGACCGGCTTGCGTCCTTCGCGCAAGTCGTGCTTGAGCTGTCGTCCGCGGGCGAGGGTGAGGCCGTCCGAGATGCCTGCGTGCGCGACACCGTCTCCGGCGCGCAGGCGCACTTGGCCGCTCTCGCGGCGCGCTCGCTCGACCGGCGCCGGCACTGGCGTTCGCCCCCGCGCGCGGCCTTCGCCGGCGGTCTGCTGCGCGATCGTGCGTTCCGCGACGGTCTCTACGACAGGTTGCGTACGGTCGCGCCGGGAGTCGAGATCATCGAGCCGGCGTATCCGCCGGTGCTTGGTGCCGTGTTGCTGGCTTTTCGTGAAGCCGGCATGCCGTGTAAGGAGCTGACGTGAGCCAGTCGCCTCCGCTCGGGTCAAGCGTCCTCGCGCGCTTGCGCGGCAAGCTGATCGTATCGGTGCAGTTTCCCCGAGGGTCGCCGCTCGCGCGCCCAGAGAACGTCGCCGCAATGGCAGCCGCGGCCGTGGAGGCGGGCGCGGCGGGCGTGCGCATCGAGTCCGCGGCGCACCTGCAGGCAGTTCGCGCGCGCGTCGACGTGCCGGTCATCGGCATCCTCAAGCGCGAGTACGACGGCTTTCTTCCATATATCACGCCGACGCTGGGGGACGTCCGGGAGGTTCTCGCAGCCGGAGCCGAGATCGTGGCCTTCGATGCGACTCGCCGGCCTCGACCGGACGGAAGCACAACCGCTGCCATCGTGGACCATATCCGTCGCGCGGGAGCGCTCGCCATGGCGGATTGCGCGCTCGGCGAAGACGGTCGCGACGCGCGCGACGCCGGAGCGGAGGTTCTCGCCACGACGCTGTGCGGCTATACGGAAACGACGCGCGGCGCAGCGCTTCCCGCACTGCAGCTCGTCGGCGAGCTTGCGACCTTTGACGCATTCACGGTCTGCGAAGGAGGCATTGCCGATCCCGAGAGTGCGTGCGCGGCACTGGAATCGGGCGCCGACGCCGTCGTGGTCGGAACTGCGATCGCGGGCACGGCACGCGATGCTGAAACGATCTTCGAACGCACGCGCGCGTTCGTTGCTGCGCTTCGCACCGCGCGCGAAGGGTCGGCGAGAGTCTGCGCGAAGCCGTTTTGGCGTGGAGACGAATAAGCCGGGGCGCGGCTTCTGGGTAACCACGGCGATTCTCGCCGTCATCTCGATCGCCGGAGCGCTCTACTTCTGGCTGATGCCCTCGGTGCAGCCGTGGCTGCCGCCGGAAGGCGGCCATCCGGGCGACCAAGTGGACTGGCTTTTCCGCTTCATGGCGTCGGCCGCCGCGGTGCTCTACACGTTCGTCGTGGGATACGTGATATATTTCGCGATCGCCTATCGCCGGCGGCGCGGCGATCCGCCCGACGCGCTCGGCGTGCACGTTCACGACAACACGAAGCTGGAGATCGCATGGACCGTCGTGCCGACGCTCTTCGTCATCGTGTTGTCGATCCTGAGTATCAAGATTTGGTACGTGCTCCAGGTTCAGCCGACGAATGGCTTGGTCGTCGAATCGATCGGGCGGCAGTGGTACTTCACGTTCCGCTACCCCAACGTCAACGGCGAAGTGACGGACGCGATGCACCTTCCGGTCAACATGCCGGTGACGCTCAACCTGACGTCGGACGACGTGATCCACTCGTTTTGGGTTCCCGACATGCGTCTCAAAGCCGACATGATTCCGGGCATGATCAACACGATCCGATTCACGCCGACCCGCGTGGGGCGGTACCAGATCATCTGCACGGAGTTCTGCGGAACCGGGCACTCGACGATGGAGAAGCAGACGATGGTCGTGCAGCCCATGCCTGCATACTTGGCGTGGTACCATGACTGGCAGCAGCGCAACGCGCACGTCAGCAACGCGCCGCCGACGGTGACGTCCGGTACGATCGCGCTCGCAGGCGGTAACGTGGCGGCCGGTCGCGCGCTCTTCTCGCAGAAATGCAGCGCCTGCCACGCGCTGGGCCCGTTCGAACAGCGCATCGTGGGACCGGGTTTGAGGGGCGTTCTCCACGATGCGTCGCATCCGAACCTCGTCGACGGCGATGAGGCGACGCCGGCCGACGTCGCGAAGATCCTTCAGAACGGATTCACGGGCAGCATGGGGCACATGCCGAACCAGGCCCAAAACGGGCTGTCGAACAAAGACATCGCCAACCTCGTCGCGTATCTCAACACGTTGAAGTAAAACCGGAGCACTAAGGTATGTCCGTCATCGCAGAACACGGTGGAATCGCCGAACACATTCATCCCGAGCCGCAAGGTTTCGTGCGAAAGTACATCTTTTCGCTCGACCACAAGATCATCGGCATCCAGTACATCATCACGGCGTTCGTCTTCTTCGTGCTTGCGGGATGTCTCGCCGAGATCATCCGCATCCAGTTGATGCACGCAAACGGCGGCTTCGTGACGGCCAACACGTACGACGAGGTCTACTCGATTCACGGCTCCGCGATGGTGTGGCTCGTGATCATCCCTATGCTGACGGGCGGCTTCGGCAACTTCGTGATGCCGCTACAGTTAGGCGCGCGCGACGTCGCGTTTCCCTGGCTGAACATGATCAGCTTCTGGATCTTCCCGATCTCCGGCTTGATGCTGTTCTCGTCGTTCTTGATGGGCGCGCCGGTCGCGGGTTGGACCGAGTATCCGCCGATGTCGCTGCAGGGAGGGGCGGGAACCTCGATGTGGTGCGCGGCGATCTTTCTCGTCGGCGTCAGCTCCACGCTCACCGGCATCAACTTCCTCGTCACCATGCTCAAAATGCGCGCGCCTGGAATGACTTTCACGCGCATGCCGCTCTTCTGCTGGGGGCAGTTCGCCACCGCACCGCTGCTGATGATCGCGACGACGGCGCTCGCAGCCGCGCTCGCGGCGCTCTTCATGGAGCGTCAGTTCGGCGTCCCCTTCTACGATCCGACGAAGGGCGGATCGCCGGTTCTCTGGCAGCACATGTTCTGGTTCTACTCGCACCCTGCCGTCTACATCATGATCCTCCCGGCGTTCGGCATTATGTCGGAAGTGATCTCGGTCTTCTCGCGCAAGCCGATCTTCGGCTACCGGTTGATCGCGTTCTCGTCGGCGGCAATTGCGCTCGCCGGGTTCATGGTCTGGGCGCACCACATGTTCACGTCGGGCATCGCGCCGTACATGCAGCTACCGTTCATGGTGC
Source organism: Candidatus Dormiibacterota bacterium (assembly GCA_035532035.1). Taxonomy (NCBI): domain Bacteria; kingdom Bacillati; phylum Candidatus Dormiibacterota; species Candidatus Dormiibacterota bacterium. Next base: position 27,733 of record DATKRS010000016.1, on the reverse strand, counting down.
TCACCTTCGTCATCGCGGTGCCGACCGGCGTAAAGATATTCTCGTGGCTCGCGACGATGTGGGGCGGGAAAATTCACCTGACGACCTCGATGCTCTTCGCACTCGGATTCCTCGTGCTCTTCACCTTCGGCGGCATCAGTGGCGTCTTCTTGGCGGCCATTCCTTTCGATCTGCACGTGCACGGGACGTACTTCATCCCGGCGCATCTGCACTTCGTGCTCGTTGGAGGAAGCCTCATGGGCATCTTCTCCGGCATGTACTACTGGTTCCCGAAGATGACCGGCCGTTACTTGAGCGAGTTTTGGGGCCGCATGCACTTCGCGCTCTTCGTGATCGGCTTCTTGGGAACGTTCCTGCCGATGCACTGGCTCGGCGCGGAGGGTATGCCGCGCCGCGTCGCATCGTACGACCCGCAGTTTCAAGGCGTGAACCAACTCGAGTCGCTCTTCTCGTTCATCATGACCGCGGCGATCCTGATCTTCTTCGTCAACATGCTCTACAGCATACGTAACGGGAAGAGAGCCGGACACAACCCGTGGGGCGCGCGCACGCTCGAGTGGCAGATCCCGTCACCGCCGCCGTACTACAACTTCAAACATATCCCAAGCGTCTTCGGCCTGCCCTACGATTTCACGGAGCCGTTGCCGTACACGCATCTCGAGGACGAGCTGACGGACGAGCCGGTCACAGTAGGAGCACATTGATGGCTGCGCAACGTCGTGCGCCGGCAGCAATGCGCTGGAGGAACAGCTAGCAGATGGCTGTCGTTTCGATTCCGGGCGGCGGCGAGGTCGACCAGCTCTACGCGGAAACGCGGGAGCTGCGGCTGCAGGGATTTCTCCTCTTTCTCGTCAGCGACGTCGTCCTGTTCTCGTCGTTCATCTTCGCCTATCTGTACTTGCGCAACAGCGGTCAAGGATGGCCGCCACCGGGGATCACGCGGCCGTCGATTTCGCTCGCCGCGGTGAACTCCGCCATTCTGTTCGGTTCGGGTGCGACGATGCACTACGCGCTCGAGAACTTCAAGCGTGGCAACTTCCTGCGCTACTCGTCGTTGATGCTGTGGACGATCCTGCTCGGCATCCTGTTCTTGTGCGGCCAAGGCATCGAGTACACGACGCTGTACGTCCAGGATCACGTCTCGTGGGCCGGAAGCGGGATCTTCGGCGCGTCGTTCTTCACGTTGACGGGAATGCACGGCTTCCACGTCTTCTGCGGCGTCTGCTATCTCATCGTGTTGCTGCTGCAGTCCGTTCACGGCGTCTACGACAAGAACAAGTACTTCGGCCTCACCGCCGGAACGCTGTACTGGCATTTCGTCGACGTGATTTGGGTCGTACTCTTTTCGATCTTCTACCTGATATAGGAGCCGGCGAATGCATCTCGTTCAGATAGAGCATGTCCTGGCCGTCGCCGGCGGGGTCGTCGTGTTCGTCGTAGCCTCGATCGCGTTGCGTAACGATTGGAAGACGCCCGGCTTGGACAATCAGGTCTTCAAGCTGATGCTCGGGCTGTTGGCTCTCGGCGGCGTCCTGGCGGCGCTCACCGGCCTCGGCGTAATCGGAAAGGCGTGAGGCTGAGATGAGCGACGAGAACATCCACGACGAGTTCGCACTCATCGCAGACGAATACGAGTTCCACCCGGATTTCGGACGCGTGCCGCAGAGTAAGGGTGTGCCGCGTAGCCTCATCATTGCAGTCGGGGTCGGGCTTATCATGATCTTCTCGATCGCCGCGGGAGTCATCTTACTCTCGGGCTACGGCCACATGTGGCCGTCGGTTACGACGCTGCGCGAACCCCTAAAGTAGTCCTGAGCGCACGCTGTGCAGCCGAAGGATGATCGTCAGTGGCGTGGCGCGATGCCGATGGCGAGCAGCGGCAGATCGCCGTCCGGCAGCAAGCCCGTCGCCCGCCCGTCGATCGTATGGATTCCGGCGAATGTCGAAAACTCGACCATCGCCGCCAACGTGCGCGCAGGATAGGTTTTCTTGCCGAGCGCGCGCCATTCGCAGGCCACGCTCTGGTCTTCGAAGAGCGCGGCGACGTAGCCGCATTCCCCTGGAGCGGAATCCTCATCGGGAGGGCGGTAGCGAACGTATCCGTCGACGATGTAGATGGGCTTGTGCGTCTGCGCGTACGCGACGACCGGCGCCACGAGCACCGCGACGAGATACCCGAGAAAAGCGAAGGCGCCGAGCGCGAAGACCGGCGCGACGACGATGAGCGACGCATCGCTGCGTACGTGATGCGCGCGCCAGACGATTCCCCACGTAAAGAGCGCAAAGAAGACGAAGCCGAGCAACGGCTCCACGGCGATCGCGAGGCGGCCCATGAGCCCGCACCAAACGATGCGCCGCTCGCGCGGCGTCCACGGACGATGCACGAGCAATCGCGCGCGAGGGTCGAGGCTCCCTAGGATCGTCATCGCTATGCGACGACTTCTGCGGGCTGCGGCGCGGCGCGGTCCAAGATCGCGCCGAGACGGCATTCCGGCGGTAGCGTTCCGAGGGCGCGTCCCCCTTCACTGCACAAACGCGAGCGTACGAATGCGTCGGCGACGTCGTGCGGCGCGTGCGCGAGCAGGAGCGATGCCTGCCAGATCAGCGCCGCCTGCTCGGCGATCGTGCGCGCCTGCGACTCGCGCGCCTCTTCGTCTCGAAGCGAGGCTTCGAAGGCGCGCACCGCGCCGGCGACGCGCGGCTCCTCGCGCGCCGCCGCCCACTGCGCGTGCAGCGCCTCGAATGCGGCCGGCTGTTTGCGCAGGATCCGCACGACATCGAGCGCGTTGATGTTGCCGGCGCCTTCCCAAATCGAGTTCAGCGGCGCTTCGCGATAGAGGCGAGGAAGGATCGAGCTCTCGACGTACCCGTTGCCGCCAAGGCACTCCAAGGCCTCGCCGACCAGCACGGGCGTCCGCTTGCAGATCCAGTACTTTCCAACCGCCGTGCCGATGCGCCGCAGCTCCGCGTCGCCGTCGTCGACGGCACGAGCCAAACGCATGCACAGCCACGTCGCCGCCTCGGACTCGAGCGCGATGTCTGCCAAGACGTTGCGCATCAGCGGATGTTCGAGCAGCGGCTTGCCGAACGCTCGCCGGTATCTCGCGTGGTGCAGCGCCTGCGCCAGCGCTTGGCGCACGAGTGCTGCAGAGCCGAGCATGCAATCGAGCCGGGTGTAGTTCACCATTTCGACGATCGCTGCGAGCCCGCGCCCTTCCTCGCCGACCAAGTGTCCCTGCGTTCGCTCGAACTCCACTTCGGCCGACGCATTGCTACGGTTGCCGAGCTTCTCTTTGAGCCGTTGAATCAGAAACGTGTTGCGCCGCCCGTCGGCGAGCACGCGCGGCACGAGAAAACACGAGAGGCCGCCGGGCGCTTGAGCGAGCACCAGGAAGCCGTCGCTCATCGGTGCGGAGCAAAACCACTTATGGCCGGTGAGCCGATACGGCCGCCCCGGTCCGCCGACCGACTCCGCAACGGCTCGCGTCGTATTTGCGCGCACGTCCGACCCGCCTTGCTTCTCGGTCATGCCCATGCCACAGAGCGCCGCGCGCTTGTGCTCGACCGGAAGGAGCGCCGGCTCGTACCCGCGTTGCGATAGGCGCGGCTCCCAAACGCTTGCCAGGTCTGGCTGGACCCGTAACGTCGCGACCGCCGCGTAGCTCATCGATATGGGACACCCGTGCCCCGATTCGACCTGCGACCAAACGTAAAATGCCGCCGCGCGCCGCAGATGTGCGAGCGGTTGGACGTCGTGCCAAGCGGCCGCGCTCAATCCGAACGACGTTGCGTATGCCAGGAGCCGGTGCCACGACGGGTGGAAGCGGACTTCGTCAATGCGATTTCCGTTTGCATCGTGCGTGTGCAGCTCGGGCGGATACGCATTTGCATCGAAGCCGAGCGCAATCGTCTCGGGATCGCCGGCGAGCGCGCCGATAAGCTCGAGCTCCTCTCGCGGCATCGCCGGTGCGAATGCGGCGAGCGATTCGACGAGCACGCGGTCGCCGGTGAAGAGATTGCCGCCCTGCAGCGGCGGCGATTGGTTCATGATCTCCGGAGTTCGACGCTCTTAGGGGGCGGCTTCCTCCAGCGGGGCGCTGCGTTCCCCGATTCGCGAGCGCAGCGTCGAGGAGATCGCGAGCGCCGCAAGCGCGACGGCGCAGAAAGCGAGATAGGCAACCCGGTACGCCTCGACATCGTTGCGGATGGCACCGATGATACTGCCCACCATCGCGCTCCCCAGTATCTGCCCGATAATGAGACACTGGCTGAGCAGCGAGACCGCGATGCCGCGCCTGCTGGGGCCGGTCTCGTTGGTAACGACATAGCGCGTCGGAGCGCCGAGAAGCGCGCCGAAACCCGCCCCCGCGACGACCATCGAGAGCAGCGTGAGCGGCATCGAGTCGAAGCCGAGCGCAAAGATCGCGAGGCCCATCTCGGTGAGCACCGCGCCTGCAATCAACACGTCGCGCGAGCCGATGCGATCGAGCGCGCGCCCCGAAACGGGGATGACGACGACGAACGTTGCGGCTCCGAGCGCCGCAACGAGTCCCGCGGTCGCCACGCTCACGTGCTGGACTGCGACGACGATCGTGGGGATGAAGAATAGCGAGCCCTCGAGCACGCCGATCGTGAGCTCGAGCACGTATGTTTTTGCCAATTGCGGCGTGCGCAGGAGCGAGATGGGGACGATGGGGTTCTCGACCCTACGCTCCTGGACGAGAAAGCCGCCCAGCAGGACGACGCCGATCGCCGCGATGATCGGACGCATGCTGACGATACCGTCGACGACGCAGAGCAACCCCCACGAGAGGAGAAAGAGGCCGAGCACGTCGAGCGGACCGCGCGACTGCGGTGCGAGCGCCGGAACGTACCGTCGCGCGAGCACGAGCACAATCGCTGCGAGCGGAAAGTTTGCAGCGAAGATCCATTGCCAGGAGAAGAAGTGCGCGACCGCTCCACCGAAAACCGGGCCGATCACTGCGGCGACGCCCCACGTTGCAGCGACCGCGCCGAGCGCGGCGCCGCGTCGCGACGGAGGCACGACGTCGCCGATGGCGGCCGTCGCGACCGGGAAGAGACCGCCCGCGCCCAGCGCTTGGATCGCGCGGCCCAGCAAGAAATACTCGTACGTTGGAGCGAGTATCGTGACGGCGCTCCCGGCGGCGAAGGTGAGCATCGACAGCATGTAGATACGCCGGCGGCCGTAGCGATCGGCGAGAGCTCCCGCAATGGTGATGGCCACGACGTTCACGAGCAGGTAGATCGTAAAGATCCACGAGAGATCGCCGGTTACGACGCCAAAGGCGCGCGCGAGCGCCGGCAGCGCCGGCGAGAGTACGCCGAGATCCAGCGCGCCCGCGAAGACGCCAAGCCCGAGCGTTACGAGAAGCGGAAACGACGATCGGTCACGCAATGATACGGTCGACAACCATAACCACGCACATCAGCGCGAGGTAGACGAGTGAGAAGCGAAAGAGGGAGCGGGCAGCTTGCGTTGATCCGCGCCACGTGCGCAGCGCCTCCAAGACGAAGACGCCGCCGAGAACCGCGGCTCCGGCGAGGTAGAGTGCCCCCATGACGTGCAACGGGTAGAGCGAAAGCGATACGGCGACGAGCAACAACGAGTAATAGATGATCTCGCGCTTGGTACGCTCTTCGCCGCTGACGTTGGGAAGCATCGGGATGCGCGCCTTCGCGTAATCCGTCTCCGTCATCAACGCGAGCGACCAAAAATGCGGCGGCGTCCACAGGAAGATGAGCGCAAAGAGTCCCAGCGCCGGTCCACCGACGGCGTGCGTGACGGCGGCCCACCCGACGAGCGGCGGAACGGCACCCGCCGCGCCGCCGATCACGATGTTGAGGGGCGTGAGCCGCTTGAGCCACATGGTGTAGACGACGACGTAGTAGAAGTTACCCGCGAGAGAGAGCCACGCGGCCAACGGGTTGACGAGCCAATAGAAGATCGCGAACGATACGACGCCGCAGACGAGTGCGAAGATGGTCCCGGCACGCGGCGAGATACGCCCCATGGGGATCGGACGGCGGCTCGTGCGCGTCATCAGGGCGTCGATGTCGGCATCGTAGACGCAGTTCAGCGCGCCGGCGGAGCCCGCTGCGAGCGCTCCGGCGACGAGCGTCCAGAGCGCAACGGCAAGCGGCGGCATGCCGCGCGCCGCCATCACCATTGCCGCCGCTGTCGTGATGAGCAGAAGCACGATGATTTTCGGCTTCGAGAGCGCGTAGTAATCGCGCGCTACGGCGAGCGCTGGCGTCAATGCGGCCTCTCGTACGCAGGCAGGGAAGGTGCGTAAGAATCGATTGCGGCGAAAGCGGTTGCGGCCACGAAGGCAAGAAAGAGCAACGCAGCGTTTGCGGCGTGCACTTCGCGAAGATCGGTCGGAAGCCGGAGAGCGACGTTGAGCAGTCCCAAGATCACCTGGATGAAAACGAGCAGTATTCCCGCGCCTGCGGCCAGCCGCACGTACGAGGCGACCCCTCTCGTCCATGTCAACGCAAACGCGATACTCGCGCAGAGAAGCGTTGCCGCCGCTGCGACGCGATGCAGCATCTGGACGACCTGGCCGGGGGTATATACGACGACGTTCCCCGCACATCCCGGGAGCGAGAGGCAGGCGAGGCCCGCTCCACTGGAGCTGACGTACGCCCCGATGCACATCGTAATGAAGGCGACGACCGCCGTGATGCCGAGCATTACCAGAACGATGCGCGGGGAGGGTGGAGTACCGCGCGCAGCTCCCGGTTCGGGCAGATGGGCAAAGATTGCGACGGCGGTCAGTGCCGCGATAACGGCCATCGCCGTTCCCCAGTGTAGGACGACCGAGAGCGGCGTGTTGTCGAGGCGCACCGTCGCAGCTCCGAGCGCAACTTGAATGAGGAAGAGTGCGGCAACGACGCCGCTCGCAACGGCTGCGGGAGAGGAACGTACTCGCGATCGCCAAGCGACGACGCAGACGGCTGCGATCAGCGGTGCCAGCGAGAAGGCGAGGAGGCGATGGGTCCATTCCCAGAGCGTGCCGCCGGACATGTTTGGGAAGAGCTCGCCCCGGCACATCGGCCAATCGGGGCAGGTCATTCCGGCCGCGTTGATCCGCGTCCAGCTTCCCAGTATGACGACCGCAAACGCAACGAGATCTGCCGCGAGCGCGAGGCGCCTCAGACTCTTCACAGACTATCCAGCCTATACCGTAATCACGGGAGCGGCAACGACCGTGGTCGCCTCACCAAGCGTGCCTGGCTGCGCGCAGCGGAGTGTGCGGCGCGAAGCGCCGGACGAGGAGCGAAGTGCCTGGCGGCGCGCAAGGTGCGCCGCCGTTTCAGAACGGGGTCCCATCGCAACGCTTTGGTGGGGGCGCGCAGCGGAGTGTGCGGCGCGAAGCGCCGGACGAGGAGCGAAGTGCCTGGCGGCGCGCAAGGTTCGCCGCCGTTTCAGAACGGGGTCCCATCGCAACGCTTTGGTGGGGGCGCGCAGCGGAGTGTGCGGCGCGAAGCGCCGGACGAGGAGCGAAGTGCCTGGCGGCGCGCAAGGTGCGCCGCCGTTTCAAACGAAGGCGGGCGGGACGTGAAACGCTGGTGGGCTTTATTCACCCTCCTCCTCCTCATGGGCTGTCGCGAGGTCCGCGTCAAAACGTACGCGGTCGGGACGACCACGGTCTTGGGCGCAAACCAGATCGCGATCGTCCGCGACAGCGATTCGCTGGCGCGCCTGGGCATCCATGAGCCCGTACGCTTTCGCGGTGAGTTCGGCGTCGTACTCTTGATGGGACCGCACGATCGGACGGGCTATCGCCAGATCGTCGAATCCATCGGGGCCAACGAAACGCGCGTTCGCGTCGTTGCCTTCGAGGAGGCGCCCGCGAACGGAGGCGAGCCGACGGCGCCGTATCGTACGTTCACGCTCTGGATCGTTCCCAACACGGTCTACCGGCGCGGCATCCGCGTCGAAGTTGTGACGCCGGCTGACGCGCCGATCACGCAGACGGTGCTTCCCTGACGATGCACGCAAGAGGACTCTCGACGCCGCCGCCCGTCTCACTCGATGCTCGCGCGGAGCGCCTCGGCGTCGTGCTCGAGCCCGACGGACGGCCGGAGGAGGCCGAAGGCGTTTTGAATCCTGCGTTCACGCGGGCGCGTGACGGCACCGCGCTGTTGTATCCGCGTGCCGTGCAACGGGGTAACGTCTCGCGCATCGAGCTCGTCGCGCTGCGCGACCAAAACGGAGGCCGCGAGGTAGAGCGCTTGGGATACGCGCTCGAGCCGCACGCGCCGTACGAGCTGCGCGAGCGGCCGGGTTACGGATGCGAGGACGCGCGTGTCACGTTCGTGCCGGTACTCGGCGAGTACCTCATGGCCTATACGGCATTCGGACCCGATGGACCGCGCGTCGCCGTCGCGCGCTCGAGCGACGCTCGTACGTGGGAACGACTCGGACTGGTCTCTTTCGAACATCCCGGTGCTGCGGCCGGCGACGACAAGGACGCGGCGTTCTTTCCGGAGCCCGTGGTCTCTCCCGCGGGCGTACCGTCGATCGCATTCTACCATCGCCCCATGCTCCACATCTCCACGGTCGACGGCGTCGCAGCGATACCGTTGATCGAGAAGATGCCGTTCATCGATCGCGAGTCGATTCGCATCGCCTACGTTGCGCTCGACGCGGTGCTCGCGGATCGCGCGGCGCTGTTGCACGTCGTGGAGAGCGCGCTCGTTCTGCCGCCCGACGAGCAGTGGGGGTCGCTGCGCATCGGCGCCGGAACCCCTCCGGTGCCGATCGCTGAAGGATGGATGTCGCTCTTTCACGCGGTCGACGTCATCGGCTCGGACGGCACGCATCCGAAATTCCGCTATTCTGCCGGCATCGTCGTGCACGATCGCGAGCGGCCGCATCACGTGCTCTACCGCTCGCCGCGGCCTGTGCTCTCGCCCGAGCACGAGGCGGAGCGGCACGGCATCGTCGACAACGTTGTATTTCCGACGGGGATCGATCTACGGCCCGATCTCGGCGAGCGTACCTTCGACGTCTATTACGGAATGGCCGACTATTCGTGCGGAGCGGCGCGTCTTACGGTAGTATAGGCATCGCGTGCTGCGTTACTTCGTCATCGCTACTGTGCTCGTCGTGGGGACCTTGGTCGCAGCGACGGCCTACCACGAATATCGCTTGCGCATCGTCGTCGGTTCGGGCAAAGGCTACGTACCGCCCAAGCCGGCAGCGTCGCTTGCGCCGGGTCATCGCATTCGTCAGGGGCTGCGCGGGGATGCGGCGTGGGCGCTCTCGGCGCTTCCCGAGTGTATGATTCAAATCGCGGAGTGGAAAGGGCGGCGGGAGGCGTTGACATCGCATCTGCCGTTCACGGCGCGCGCGGTCGCGGCGCCGGCAGTGCTGCGCTACGGCGACTGCGCGATCACCGTCGTCGACGACGAAGCGTACGTGCGACGCGGCCATGATCGCCTTCGCATTCCGCCGCACGTGCGCTTTTATCTCATTCCGGGCGGGATCGCCACGCTGCGGGCCGGCTGCACGGCGGGCTCGTGCGCTGCGGTCTTGCGCGTGTATCGTACCGCGCGGGCGGCGTCGTGACGGATACCCCGCTCGCCGCGGAGGTAGCGCGCCGGCGTACGTTCGCGATCATTTCCCATCCCGATGCCGGCAAGACGACGCTCACGGAGAAGCTGCTGCTCTACGGCGGCGCGATACACGTGGCGGGCCAAGTCTCCGCACGCAAGCGCCAGCGCGAGGTGACCAGCGACTGGATGGCGCTCGAGCGCGAGCGCGGCATCTCGATCACCTCGACGGTTCTCCAGTTTCCCTATGCCGGCTGCGTTATCAACTTGCTCGACACCCCGGGGCACCAGGACTTCGGAGAGGATACGTACCGCACGCTGCTCGCCGCCGACTCGGCGGTGATGCTCATCGACGCGGCCAAAGGCGTCGAGCCGCAGACGAAAAAGCTCTTCGCAATTTGCCGCGAGCGTGGGATTCCGCTCTTCACGTTCATGAACAAGCTCGACCGGCCGAGCCGCGATCCGCTGGAGTTGCTGGACGAACTGGAACGCGTGCTCGGCATCCATGCGTATCCCGTGAACTGGCCGCTCGGCAGCGGAGAACAATTCCGCGGCGTGTACGATCGTGCATCGCGCCGCGTGCACCTCTTCGAGCGCAGCGCGCACGGAGCGACGCGTGCCGCCGTCGAGGTAACCGATGCACGAGATGACCGTCTTCGCGCACTCGTCGACGAGAGCACCTACGCGCAGTTTCGGGACGGGCTAGAACTTCTCGAGGGTGCGGGTGCGGCGTTCGTTCCGGAGGCGATGCTGCGCGGTGAGGTCACGCCGGTGTTCTTCGGCAGCGCGGTGACGAACTTCGGCGTCGCGCTCTTCCTCGACGATTTCGTGCGCATGGCCCCCGCGCCCGGGCCACAGCTGCTCCGCGGCGGTGGGACCGTGCGTCCCGACGACGAGCGCTTTACGGGATTCGTCTTCAAGATTCAAGCAAACATGGATCCGCGTCACCGCGACCGCGTTGCGTTCGTGCGTATCTGCTCCGGCCGCTTCGCGCGCGATCTCACCGTGCGCAACGCGCGCAGTGGAGCGGCGGTGCGTCTGTCGCGAGCGATGCGCCTCTTTGCAGACACGCGTGAGTCTCTTGAGACGGCGTACGCGGGCGACGTCGTCGGACTCGCCAACCCCGGCGTCTTTGCGATCGGCGACACGCTGTGCGATGCTGCTTGCGGGCAAGGAGTCGAGTTTCCCAAGATTCCGGCATTCGCACCAGAGCATTTTGCGGCGATCCGCAGCGTCGACAGCGCGACCTACAAGGCGTTCGCGAAGGGTATCGCGCAGTTGAGCGAGGAGGGTGCGGTGCAGGTTTTCGATCCATGGCAACCGGGCGCGTTCGAGCCCGTCCTCGGCGTCGTGGGCGAGCTGCAGCTCGAGGTCGCAAAGTATCGGCTGGAGGCGGAGTACGGCGTGCGCACCTTCGTCTCGTCGCTGCCCTACACGCTGGCGATGCACGTCGTCTCCGACGAGCGCGCGCTGGGGAACATGCAGGTGCCGTCGAACGCGCGGCTCGTGCGAGACGGCGACGGGAAGGCGGTCGCGCTCTTTGAGAGCGAGTGGAGCCTGCGTCTCGCGCGGGAATGGAATCCGAACGTCACCTTCGCAGCATTCGGTAAATCCGCGTGATCGGCATCGCCGACGTTCGCGCGGCGGCCGTCCGGATCGCCGGCGTCGCACACCGGACGCCGGTCGTGACGTCGCGTACGCTCGACGAGCGAACCGGGGCGAGCGTTTTTTTGAAGTGCGAGAACGTCCAGCGCATGGGGGCGTTCAAGTTTCGCGGTGCCTACAACCGTATCGCACAGCTGACGCCATCGGAACGCAAAGGCGGCGTCGTCGCGTTCTCGAGCGGAAATCACGCGCAGGGCGTCGCGCTCGCAGCGCGGCTGCTCGGCGTGCCGGCCACGATCGTCATGCCGCGAGACGCGCCGGCCTCGAAACTCGCAGCGACGCGCGGCTACGGCGCCGAGGTGATCGAATACGAGCGCGATCGCTCGCATCGTGAAGAGATCGCCGCCGCCGTCGCTCGCGAGCGCGGCGCGACCCTCGTGCCTCCGTTCGACGACGAGCGTATCGTCGCCGGCGCGGGCACGGCTGCCCTCGAGTTGCTGGAAGACGTGGGAGCCGTAGAGGCCTTCGTCGTTCCCGTCGGAGGTGGCGGCTTGCTGAGCGGAACGGCGATCGCCGCGCACGGCATCGATCCGCGGATCGGCATCTACGGCGTCGAGCCGGAGACGGGCGACGACTTTCGCCGCTCCCTCGAGCGCGGGGAGATCGTCCGTATCGACGTGCCGCGGACGATTGCCGATGGGCTGCAGACAGAGGCGCCGAGCCCGCTGACCTTCGGCATCGCGCGCGAGCACGGGGCGCAGATCGTCACGGTCTCGGACTCGGCGATGCGTGCAGCCATGCGGTTCGCGTTCGAAAGGCTCAAGCTCGTTCTCGAGCCGAGCGGAGCCGCGGCACTTGCCGCACTGCTGGAGCAGAGGCTCGAGCTGCGCGGCAAGCGCATCGGAGTAATCCTCAGCGGCGGTAACGTCGACGCCGCTCGTTACGCGGAGCTTATTTGATGTCGCCGCAGGCGACGTAGATGCTCAGGGTGTGTGCGTTGTGGACGTTGATCGCATACTTGCCACCGAGCAGGCTCGCGAGGCGCACGTTGTGGATCGTGGTGGTGGTCGTGCCGTTCGTGGCGTTGGTCAAGGGGTACCTCGGAGCCGGATTCAGCTTCGCGCACGTGCCGGGATGGATGTGCGCCGGCTCTGCAACTCCCGCCGGAAGGCCGCTCATCGTGAGCCTTACGACGACGTTGCTTCCTTTTTGCGTCAGTACCGCAGTACCGGCTTGACCGCTGTGATGCTGCGCGGTCAGATGCACCGTCGCCGCTGACGCGGCGTGCATCGTGCCCATGGTGGACGTAGCGCCGGCGATGCCGTAGAGCGCGATCGTGGCGGCGGCGGCCGTTGCCGTCGCGCTAAAGAGTCGTCCCATCATCGATAGAATCTCCTTTGAAGACATAGGCCCCATAGCGGGTCCCTTGAGAGTATACTCTCAATGCTTTCCGAGGCGGCGCTCGACCTCCGCGCGCAGCGTTTCGTATGCGGCACGCGCTTGGGCGGTGGGCGCGCTGTCACTCCCGTCCACCGTTTGAAGCAGCGACGCGAGCGCGTAGACGAGCTCCCCCGATCCCCGTTGAGGAGCGATGCGGCCGATCAGCGTCGTGAGGTCGTGTGCCAGGCGATACTGCAGCAGCAGCGCCGTCTTCGCGATACGCACGCGCGGGTCCATGAGGACGGTCAAGGGAGCCGACGCCACGCGCCCGTCGGCATCGATGCGGACGACGTACCGGCCCGGCGGCAGCAGGGCGCCTTGCGGAACGCGCGGCGTACGCCCCCAAACGGCTGAGATCGGAAGGTCCTGGTCCGACGGCGGAAGGTTCGGCGGGGCCTCCCGCAAGTCCCAAACGAAGCGGTGGAGCCCGGCTTGCGCGGACGGCCGCTCGAACGGCGCCTCCCATGCTCTGGGCTTGTCGAGGTCGGGAATCGGCGACGGTGATCCAGCGTCGCTCGCGTATCGCCGAACGACGCGGCCGCTGCCGTCGAGGATCTCGATTGCGAGCAGACGCGCCGGCGAAGCGAGGGCGTAGTCGATGATCGCGCCGACCGGCGGGTTCTCGCCCGACGGCTCCTCGGGAGGAAGCGGCGTATCGGTGTTCGTGTCCCGGCGCACGCGATACGCGGCGGCCGGGGTGAAAAGATGAAGCGCTCCCGTTACGCGGCCGGCAGCGATTTCGCGCAGCGGCTCGACGTCATCCAATATCCAGAACCCCCGTCCGTGCGTTGCGACGACGAGATCGTTCCCGTGCACGATGAGATCGCGCACCGACGTGTGCGGGAGATTGAGCTGCAGCGATTGCCAGCGTGCGCCGTCGTCGAAGGAGACATCCACCCCGTCCTCCGTCGCCGCGTAGAGAAGACCGCGTTGCACGGGATCCTCACGCACCGCGTTGACCGGTTCGTCGGGCAGGCCGTCGACGACCAGCTCCCAATGAACGCCGCCGTCGTGCGTACGGTAGACGTATGGATGGAGGTCGTCGAGCCGGATGCGGTTGACGGCGAGGTACGCGGTCTGGTCATCGAAGTGCGACGCGTCGATCTGCGAGACTTTACTCCAGGGCGTCAGCACGGAAGGCGTGACGTTCGTCCAATGCCGGCCCGCGTCACGCGTGATCCAGACGTACCCGTCGTCGGTTCCGGCCCACAGCGTACCTTCGTGCACGTATGACGGCGCGAGCGCGTACACCGTACCGCGATGCGTGCCGCGCGCGGGATCGTCGCGCTCGAACGGCCCCAGCACGGCGGGCACTCCCGGATGCTCGCGCGTGAGGTCCGGGCTCACGAAATACCACGACGCGCCGCCGTCTTCGGTCGCCAAGACGCGGTTCAGTGCGAAGTAGAGACGCTGCGGGCGCAGCGGATCGAACGCGAGCGGCTGCGTACGATCTTCGCGTAGCGCGCGCGATGGCAAGGGCAGCGGTGACACGTCCTGCGTCTGTCCGGTGCTCTCGTCGAATCGCTCGACCCTTCCACCGAAGAAGACGCCGAGATGGAGCGGATCGGGGACGACGTATCCGTACTCCTCCGCTCCAACGGGATGCCAGTCGCGAACGGTCGTCTCGCCCCAGGCCCCAAGGCTGCTCACGCACGCGGAGCCGCTCTCCTGCTGGCCGCCGCAGACGACGTACGGAAAGCCGTTGCTCGCGTCGACGTGATACATTTCGGCGGTCGGCTGGTCGTACCACGAGCTCCATGTGCGCCCGCCATTGAGTGAGACCGCGGCACCCTGATCGGCGCCGAGGATCATGTGACTCGGCAGAGCCGGATTGATCCACATCGTGTGATAATCGTCACCGCCCGGCGCGCCCTTGATCGCCGTGAAGTGAAGCCCGCCGTCGGTCGAGCGATAGGTCGACGTGTTCGTCGCATAGACGACGTTCGGATCGTGCGGATCGACGGCGAGTGAGGCGAGATCGTCGCCGCGCTTCGCGAGACGCCCCTCGTCGTCGACTTTTATGAAATGCGCTCCCGCGTCGTCGCTGCGGTAGATCGCGGCACCATGGTGCGGAACGTCCACGTAGGCGTATACGACGTTCGAGTTGCTCGGCGCGACGGCGATCTCGCTGCGACCGGAGAGCGGCGGCAAACCGTCGCGCAACGGCGTCCACGTCGAGCCGCCGTCGGTCGACTTGTAGACGCTGATGCTGGGAATCTGGAATGAATCGCCCGCGCCGGTTTCCCATGGAGACTGACGAGCGGCCCAGAGCGTCGCGTAGACGACGTTCGCGTCGTTCGGATCGATGACGACGTCGTACGCTCCCGTATTTTCGTCGACGTAGAGCACGCGTTGGAAGGTTGCGCCTCCGTCCGTCGAGCGGTAGACGCCGCGTTCGGCGTTCGGTCCGTATGGGTGGCCGAGGGCGGCGACGAAGAGCCGCTGCGCGTTGTGGGGATCGACGGCAATCGTGGAGATTTGCTCGGCAGTGCGCAGCCCGCGGTGCGTCCACGTCTTTCCACCGTCGGCGGAGGTATAGATGCCGTCTCCGACGGCGAGATCGGGGCGCTGCAGTCCCTCGCCGCTTCCGGCGTAGATGACGTTAGGGTCCGAGGGAGCGACGGCGAGAGCGCCGATCGAACCCGTATCCTGCGCATCGAAGATCGGCGTCCACGTTCTTCCGGCGTCGTCGGTGCGCCAAATGCCACCGTTGACCGCAGCGATGTAGAAAACATCGGGTTCGCTCGCCACGCCGGAAACCGCAGCGGTGCGCCCTCCGCGCAATGGTCCGACGAAACGCCAATGGGCGTCTGGCGTCGGCGCGGCGCCGGCAAGCGCGAGAAGTACGGCAACGAGTATCGTGCGGCGGCTCATGCTCGCCGCTACGAAGCTACGTTGCGCGACCCCTCTAACGCGAGCGGCGGCCTGCGCTCGTACGGCGTCGCTTCGGCTGAAACGGTGGACCGATCTTGAAGCCGCGCGTGTGAGAGAGCGATTCGTCGACGTCTTGACACCCGATCGGCGTGAACTCACGGCAATCGCCCGGGCGTGCCGCATAGATGCCACAGTAATACCGCCCGCTCCGGTCGCCCATGAGGAAGACGCACTGGTCTGCGAGGTCGTCGGATATC
Source organism: Candidatus Dormiibacterota bacterium (assembly GCA_035532035.1). Classification (NCBI taxonomy): domain Bacteria; kingdom Bacillati; phylum Candidatus Dormiibacterota; species Candidatus Dormiibacterota bacterium. Next base: position 11,975 of record DATKRS010000016.1, on the reverse strand, counting down.
TTGCGCAGCCAGCCGACGTAGTGCCCGTCCGCGGATCTGCGCGGCACGACGTACTCCCGCATGACCGCGTCGTAGGGCTTGCCCAAGTGTTCGGCGATGCGTGAAACGTCCGCTTCGGTCACGAACGGCTCGTATCCACTGCAGCACTCGGCGCAGCCCGGCGGACAGCTGATGTTGTCAGGCACGTCCTTGAGGTGCTTGCGTGCGAGCGCGATCACGTTGGCCACTGCGGCGACGAACTCCCGATCGTCGTTGTACTTGTATATCCACTCGCGCTTCGTAATTTCGTTCAGGTTATAGTACCGGGTCGTCTTCTCGTTGTACTCTATCGTGACGTGCTCTTCGTCTATTTCGATCTTGCTGACGTGCTCCATGGGCTGCACGTCGAGAAGCTCGGGATGGGTCGGCTGGCCGGTGCGCTTCGCGAAATCGCGCAGGGCGATGAGATCGATCGTTTCCACGCGAGCTTCTTCGCGATGCGATGCGGGTGCCGCCTCCGGCCGTGTAAAAAGGAAGCGTGCAGATGCAAACTGCGATAGGCGTCGATTTGGGCGGCTCTCACGCCACCGCCGGAGTTATCGATGAGGACGGTACCATCCGGGCGCAGCACGAGCTCGATCTGGTGGATCTCTCCTTTCCGGCGGTTATCGAAGCGGTCGTCGCGGTCATCGGCAAAGCGCAGGGCGATGCGGGAAAATCTGCGCCGATCGGGATTGGATCGCCGGGGAACGTCGAGCCCCAGACCGGCATCGTGCGGTACAGCCCGAACCTCGGCTGGGAGAACGCACCGCTCGGTCCGACGCTCGCCAAACGATTGGGCGTCCCCGTTCTGGTCGCCAACGACGCTCGCTGCGCGGCGCTGGGCGAGTACACGTTCGGAACGGGAGCCGGAACGCAGGATTTCGTTCTCCTGACGCTAGGCACGGGAATCGGCGCCGGAATCGTCGCTGGGGGCGACCTGCTGCTCGGGAATCGCTACGGTGCCGGAGAGATCGGCCATCACCAAATCCGTCCGAGCGACGGCTTCGTGTGCGGCTGCGGAAAGATCGGCTGTTTCGAAGCGCAGGCATCGGGCACCGGCCTGATCCGTCACGCATTCGCGCTCGCACCGTCCTTCCCGAGGAGCAAGCTGCTCGATGTCGGGCGCGAGAACCTTGGATCGAAGAAGATCCGAAAGGCCGCCCAAGCCGGCGACCTCCACGCCATTGCAGCCTGGAAGAACTACGCGGGCGATCTCGCGCTCGGAATCGCGAACGTCATCGCGTTCGTGAACCCGCAACGCATCGCGCTCGGCGGCGGCGTCTCGAGTGCGGGAGAGTTCATGCTCGGCGCCGTCCGCGCACGCGTGGAAGAGCTCACGACGATGGTGCCTCGCGGTACGACGGAGATCGTCATCGCCACGCTCGGGAACGACGCGGGACAGGTCGGTGCGGCGACGATGGCCTTTCGACGCGGGCTGACGACGCGAACGCTATAGCGAGGCGACGGCTCGCAAGCGCGGAGTTCCCCGGTTCGCCATATCGGCGATGAGTGCCGCAATCTGTCGCGAGCTTCGCTGCGGCGCAACGGCGGCTTGGTTACGCCGAATCTGCTCGAGACGCTCGGGGGAGCGCAGCAAAGCCCGCACGGACCGCACGACCTCTGCCGCGCTGCGAATTGCGACGGTGCCGAGATCGTTGCGGCGCACGAAATCGACGTTTCCTCGCTCCTGCCCGGGGATGTAGTCGTACACTACGATCGGTAGCTGTGCCGCATTCGCTTCGGCGAGCGTTCCCGGCCCCGCTTTGGTCACCAGCAGGTCGACGGCGTGCATGTACTCGGGTACCTTCTCAGTGAATCCGAGAACCTGCATCGGCGTCGGCAAGTCGGCTGCGGCCTCAGTGAGACGCTGCCGCAGCATGTCGTTGCGACCGCAGACGACCACCAGATGCACGGGAAGGCGAGCGCGCGCGAGCGCGAGCGCGGTCGCCAGCAGCTTTCCACCGCCCTCGCCTCCTGCCATGAGCATGACGACGAAGGCGTCGTGCGGCAAGCCGAGCTGCTCGCGCAACCGCGCTTTCGTTCCTGTGACGTCGTCGAACTTCGGGTGGATGGGGTGACCGAGCGCGAAGATCCGCGACGGCGGTATCGCGCGGGAGAGCGCACGCTCGTAGACTTCGCGCGCAGGCACCACGACGGCGTCGCTCTGCGGCGTGAGCCACGATTCGTGCACGTTGCCGAGATCGGTGATCACCGTGACGATGGGCACGTCTTCCATGTGCGCGTCGGCTCTGGCGCGCAACGCGGCGTGATTGAGCAGCGGATGGATCGAGACGATGACGTCGGGCTTGTAGTCGATGAAGAGATCGCGTAAGCGCTCTCGATAGAGCGGTTCGCAGAATCGTACGAGCGCGCGATAGCGCCGTCGGCCGTTCGTCGCATGGTAGAGGGCACCGTACACGGGCGGCGCGTACCGCAGCGCCATGCTGTAGCCGCGCCCGAGCTGCGTGAGCGGGAAGGAGCAGTGCGCGGCGACGTCCTCGATGCGGCATTCGAACGTGGACGGCGATGCGATCTCCTCCAGCGCCGCCGCGACGGCGTTCGCAGCGCTGCGGTGACCGCCGCCGGTATCCGAGATCAGCAACAGGACGCGCTTGGTCACAGCGAGGGCGCACCGTGTGCGCCGCGTAGCGAAGGTCCCTTTCTCTTCCCCTTCACGAGCCGGGCGAGCAGCGCGCGCGCCGGCGCGTCGTAGAATCGGAAGATGTCGCCGAACTCGACCTGCGGATTACGGTGGTGCTTGTCGTGATCTTCCGGCAGAACGACGTAAAACTGCCGCAGTGCCACGGCCAACCCGGCAGGGGTCTTCCAGCCGATCTGGCTCGTATGGCGCCACCAGACGTGCACCTGCCCGAGCGCCAGTCCGGCCAACGCCCCCTCCCACGAGAGACGCGCCGCCACAGCCGCGACCGCCAGATACGGCACGGCCCCGAGAAGGCCGTCGAGGAGCACCCACGGGTCGAGCGAGAGGACGGCGTGGTCCAAGTAGGAGCGGCGCCGGTCGTGGTGCGTACGCAGGTGGAGCGAGAACCATGCGTGCTGCGGCACGTGATAGAGGAAGGTGGAGGCGCAGTCACCTGCGACGAGCACGAGGAGCGCGGCCAGGAGCGGCATCGTCTTTCCTGCTTCACTCGGATGGCTGCGCGCGCCTTCGCGTAGAATAGCCGATTCCGATGCTCGCACCCGCGAAGCCGCCGCGCAGAGGCGGCTTTCCCGACGATCCGGCCTCTTACTTCAGCCAAGAGCTCTCATGGCTCGAGTTCAACGACCGTGTCCTGGAGGAAGCGCTCGATCGCCGGAACCCGCTCTTCGAGCGGTTGAACTTCATCGCGATCTACGAAACGAACCTCGACGAGTTCTTCATGATTCGCGTCGCGGCGATCAAGCAGCAGATCGACGCGCAAGTCCTGCGCGCAACGGAAGACGGCCGCACGCCGAGCGAACATCTGGCGGCCGTCTCCGAACGCGCGCGCCGCTCGAAATCGCAGCAGATGCGTCTGCTCGTCGAGCGCATCTTCCCCTCGCTCGAACGGCGCGGCATCCGCATCGTTCGCGTTGCGGATCTCGAAGAGGAAGCGCTGGCGAACGTCGAGCGAACGTTCGACGAGCGCGTCTTCGCCGTGTTGACGCCGCTGGCCGTCGACAGCGGGCATCCGTTCCCGTACATATCCAATCTCTCGCTCTCGCTTGCAGTCGAGCTCGAGGAGAACACTGCCGACGGGGTATCGCTGCATTTTGCGCGCGTGAAGATTCCGCCGACGCTGCCGCGGTTCGTCGCCGTAGAGCCGTCGGCGCCGGGCGCGCGCAGGTTCGTGCTCCTCGAAGACGTGATCGCGCGCTATCTCGGCGCGCTCTTTCCCGGCATGACGGTGCGCGATGCGTACGTGTTCCGCGTTACGCGAGATGCGGATCTCGACTTGCAGGAAGACGAGGCCGACGATCTCCTCGCGGCGATCGAATCGGAGCTGCAGCGGCGGCGATTCGGCGAGCCCGTTCGCCTCGAGATCGAGCGCGGAATGCCGGAGTACATGCGTGAGTTCTTGCTGAAGTCGCTGGACCTCCACGAGGTCGATTGCTACGAAGTGGTGGGCCCGATGGCGCTCGGCGATCTGCGGCAGCTGATCGACCTGCCCGGCTACGAGGAGCTGCGCTATCCGCCGTTCTTACCTGCGATTCCCAAGCGCCTGCGCGGCGTCACCGACCTCTTTGCGTTGATTCGCGAAGGTGACGTGCTGCTGCACCATCCCTACGACTCGTTCGATCCGGTATTGCAATTCTTGCGTCAGGCGGCGAGCGACGAGCGGGTGCTGGCGATCAAGGCGACGCTCTATCGAACGTCGGGCTCGAACTCGCCGATCGTGAGCGCGCTGCTGGAAGCGGCGGAAAACGGCAAGCAAGTCGCCGTCGTCATCGAGCTCAAGGCACGCTTCGACGAACAGAACAACATCGAATGGGCGCGCAGGCTGGAGCGTGCGGGCGTTCACGTCGTGTACGGCTTCCCAGGCCTCAAAGTCCATGCGAAAGCGCTGATGGTGATTCGCGAGGACGACGACGGTCTGCGGCGCTACATCCATTTCGGCACCGGAAACTACAACGAAAAGTCCGCGCGCATCTATACCGATCTCGGCCTCTTCACGTGCCGCCCACGCCTTGGGAGCGATACGGTCGCGCTCTTCAACGCGCTCACCGGCTTCGCGAAGGTCACCGACTTCGACGATCTCTTCGTCTCGCCGGTTACGATGCGCCGCGAGATCCTCTCGCGCATCGAGCGCGAGATCGAGCACGCCCGCGCGGGGCGGCCGGCGGGAATTCGTGCGAAGTTGAACGCCCTCACCGATCTCGAGATCGTGCGCGCCCTCTATCGCGGGAGCCAAGGCGGCGTCGACATCCAGCTCGTCGTACGGGGCATGTGCGTGCTGCGGCCGGGCGTCCCCGGGCTCTCCGAACGCATCCGCGTCTGCTCGATCGTCGGGCGGTTCCTCGAGCATTCGCGGATATACGTCTTCGAGAACGGCGGCGAACGAGAGGTCTTCCTTTCGAGCGCCGATTGGATGGGGCGCAGCCTCGACCGGCGAGTCGAGCTGGCGGTGCCGGTACAGGATGCGGCGATTGCCGAGACAGTCGACCGCCGGATTCTGGGAGCGCTGCTGCGGGACAACGTCAAGAGTAGGGAGCTCCTGCCGGACGGGACGTACCGGCGCCTCATGCCGGGGGAACGCCACCCGGCCTACGACGCCCAGCGGATTTTCTTAGCGAAATCTCATAAAACGTAGGGGCCTAGCGCCCGGCGGCGAAGGCGGACGGCACGGGTAGGCAAACCTTTCTCTTGAGCCATTCGAAGGGGCACTGTGGCTATTACGGTCGAGCGACCACGCACCCATCCTAACGGGCGCTTAATCGTCACTAACGGGCGCTTAATCGTCGAGCCCCATACTCGACATCTCTCTCTTTACTTTAGTGCTGGAGGATACGTGAGTACTCTCACTCGGATCCTGGCCGCGTTGTTGTTTGCGACGCTCACCGTCGGACCCGTAAGCGCGGCGACGGTGCTGCATGGCGCGAACGTCGTGGCACAGGCAACAGGCTCGGTCCAGGGCACGGCAACCTCGTCGGAGGGCGCACCCATTTCGGATGCGTCGGTCTCCCTCGTCGGGCCGCAGACCTACACGGCAACAACGGACGCGAACGGCGCGTTCACCATTGCTAACGTCGTCCCGGGAATCTACCGTTTGACGGTCGAGAAGCCGGGATATCAAACGGCCGAAAACGATGTCGCCATTGTCGCGGGCGCTCCCGAGATCGTCTCGGTCTCCATGCCGGTCGCAACGTTCACGACGCTGCGCACGATCGCGCGCGTCGCCGTGCGCGGACACGGCGTCTTCAACACGTCGACTGCCTCCGTCAACACGCTGACGTCGCAGCAGTTCGAAGAGCAGGGGCAGTACTCGGTCAACCATACGCTCGACCAAATCCCCGGCTTGCAGATCAGCTATCCGACATCGAGCGCGAACGGCGCTTCGGCGGGCTCGATCGTCGTTCCGAACATTCGCGGCGGCCTTTCGTACGAGACGGCAACGCTCATCGACGGCCATCCGCTGGCCGTCGTCGACTACGGCGACTACGTGACGACGTTCTTGAACAGCTATCTCTTCTCGAACGTCGACGTCATCAAAGGACCGGGCGCCATGTCGCCGCAGACGAACTACGCCATCGGCGGCACGCTCAACTTCCGTACCAAAGACCCGACGCTGGCGTTTACGCCCGATTACGGCTTTGGATACATCAGCGATGGCGGCACGTACTATCACTTCGGGCTCTCGGACACCGTGCTCAACGGCCGCTTGGGCTTCGTCGTCGAGGTCGCCGGCGTCAACGATCCGGGTTTGATGCACAATCAGCGGACGTACTTCAACGTCGGCCCCGGCCCGAACGGCGTCATCGGTTGGAACGGCACGACGGGCAACGTCGCGAACTACAACGACAGCCGCCAGTATCTCGGCAACACTGAAACGGCGCCGTTCTCGTCCCAAGGCCTCGTGGCGTGCTGCTACACGTACAATGGATACTTCAATCAGTACGCGGAGCTGTTGAAGGCCCAGTACCATCTCTCCGACTACACGCGTGCGACGGTGACCTATTTCGTCACCGAATCCTACGCCGACCAAAACGCCAACACGGCAAGCACGCTGCAGCCGAACGTCTTCCTTCCCGCTTCCGGTCACGGGTATTCGGGCCCACTCGCACCGGGAACGCATTTCTGGGGACCGTCGGGAGGCCCGTATCCCGGTTCGACCGGTGGGACCGAAGGCGAGGTGAACTCCGAGCCGGTCGTTCAGGCGGAGATCCAGTCGACGATCGGCGACAACACGATTCTCGCGCGATACTACCACGCCAACGTCAACCGCCTCATCAACGGCGGATCGGACAGCCCGTACGTTCCGGTCGTACAAGACTACACGTACTACGGCGTGAACCACGAGTCGTCAAACTACACGACGTACAACGGCGTGAGCGAGCCGACGGCGTTCTTCTCGTACTACCGCCAGTTCGAGCTCGATAAACTCAACGGCTACTCTTTCGAGTTCACGCATCCGTACGGCGAAGGCAACGAGTTCACGCTCAGCGCCGAGTCGACCAACTATCAGACGAACGGCGTCGGGAGCCTCTCGGGGTGTGCGCCCGGCTCGAATGCTCTCGGACAGTTCACGGGACTCGCGTGCCCGGGGCTGGATCCTTATCCGGGTCTCGGCGCGCCGTCGACCACGGTTCCGGGCGGATCGAGCCAGATCATGAACACGTACATGCTCCGCAACATCCTCAACATCAATCCGAAGCTGCAGTGGATCGTTTCGCTCTACGACAACACGTATCACAACACGTTTGCGGGCGAATGCCTGTTCACGTCGGGCTGGTACGGCCAAACCATCACGAATCTCAATGGCCCCGGTGCGTCGTGCTCGCCGTACGGAAACAACGTCCTTTGGACGACGACGAATCAATCGCACTTCGACGAACGCACGGCACTCGAGTGGCGCCCAGATCCGAACCTCGCCGTTCGGCTCTCGGCCGGTTCGAGCATCGCGCCGGAGTATCTGGCCGAGCTCACGAGACCATTGGGCTATCCGTCATGCGGCTTCTTCGGCTGCAACGGTGCGGTGACCGTGAACATCCCGAACGCGAACCTGCACCCGGAGACGTCGTGGGGCTACGATTTGGGCTCCGACTACCGGCTCGCGGACGGCGACACGGTCGCGTCGGTCGACCTGTACGTGACGAATCTGTTCAATCACTTCATCACGTCGGTATTCGGCAGCGGGTTGACCTGCACGAATACGAGCTATCCGGGGTCCAACTGCGGCGTCACGCCGGTTCCGATCTACTACAGTCAGAACCAAAACGTATCGAACTCACGCTTTGAAGGCGTGGAGGTCGGTTTGAAGCACGTGCCGTCCAAAGGCTTCGGCTTCGACCTCGCCGCATCGCTCGAGCACGCGTACGCCTACAATCTCGCGCCGAACTTCTACTGCGCTCCGGTGCCCGGCCATCCGACGGCACCCTGCGTTCCGGCGAACTACAACACGAACCTCAACATCATCGCCGGCGGACAGTTCGAAGGCAACGCGAGTTTTGCGGGATCCTACTATTGCGGTACGTACCAGGCACCGCACTACCATAACCTGGCATTTCCGTTCAACTGCAGCGACAGCCCGAACGGCTTCTCGAACACGAATATCCCGTTCTTGACGGGACATGCAGAGCTCAACTGGTCGGCTCCCAGCGGGTGGCGAGCCGTGCTCGGCAGCACGTTCCTCGGGAAGAACAACTCGTTCAACGCCCCGCCGTTCTGGATCACGTACGCGTCGCTGCGCGTGCCGTTGAACCACGCGTTGTCGCTCCAGGTATCCGGCGACAACATCTTCAACGCGCTGCCGGGCTACTACGAGTACGTCGGTACGGGCGTGAACTACGGCTTGGCGAACGGCCAGCAAGCGGCCTCGATCGAGAACCAGCTCGGTCCGGCAGTCTGGCACGTCGAGCTGACGAAGACGTTCGGCGGACCGTAACCGCGAGAAACGACACGAATACTGCGGGCCCCGCTTCGGCGGGGCCCGCGACGCTTTACGCGCGCGCGAGCTCGAGCACGATCTCCCACTCGCGCGGCGTCACGGGCTGAACCGAGAGCCGCCCGCGCCGCAAGAGGATCATTCCCTCGAGACGCGGCTCCGCGCGCATCTGCGCGAGCGTCACGGGGCGCGGCAACGGTTCGACGTACTCGACGTCCACCATGTACCATTTCGGGCGCTCCGGGCGCGAGGTGGCATCGTAATACTCGCTGCTCGGATCGAACTGGGTGAAGTCGGGATAGGCCGCTTTGACGACGCGGCAGACGCCGACGGCGGCCGGCTGCGGAATCGAAGAATGGTAGAAGAAGCCGAGGTCGCCCGCGGACATCGCCTGCATGTTACCGCGCGCTTGCCAGTTACGTACGCCGCTCCACGACGTGGTGCCGTCGGCGCGCAGTTGCTCGAAGCCGTAGGCGTGAGGCTCGCTCTTGAACAACCAGTAGTGCATGCGATGCCTCTTCGTCGTGTTGCTGGCGCTTTTCTTGGTGCCGGCCCAGGCCCGTGCCGATCAGGCGTGGCTCGTCGTGAGCGATATTCACCTCGATCCTTATGCCGGCGGCTCCGCGCCTAGCGCGTACGGCTCCGACACGAACTGGGCGCTTTGGCGCAGCGCGCTGACTGCCATGCAGCGAGCGGATCCCGATCCCGAGGTGGTGATCGTCGCCGGCGATCTCCTCGCGCATCATTTTTCCGAGCTCGCGCGTGCGCACCACGCGTCGGCCGGTGCCGCGGCAGAGGAGACGATGCGCCGCGTCGCCGCCGGCCTCGCGGCGGCGTTTCCGCGCGCGCAGTTCGCAATCGCACTCGGGAACAACGACGACCCGTGCGGCGATTACCGCACCGCTGCGAATACGCCATACCTCAAAGCGCTCGCGCGCATCTGGGCGCCGCTCGTCGATCGCAACGGGGCCGCACCGGGCTTCGCGCGCGCGTTTGCCGCAGGTGGACCCTACACGGCGCAGCTACCGGTGCGCTCGCTGCGCGCGGTCGTCTTGGACGACGTCTATTGGTCGGTGCTCTACCGCGCGTGTGGTGGAACCGCCGGAGATCCGGGTGCGGCCGCGCTCGCGTGGCTCGGTCGCACGCTCGCGGAGATGCCGAAGGGAACGCACGCGGTCGTGATCGCGCACATTCCCGCAGGCGTCGACGCCGCGAGCACGCTCTTCACGCACCGGCTGCTCGTCGTCCCATTCCTCCAGGGAACGGACGAGCGCGCGTACGTTCGCGATCTTGCGTACTATGGCAAGCGTATCGCTTTTGGTATCGCCGGGCACGTGCATCGGAGCGACTTTCGCACCCTGGGCGCGCCGACCGTCATCGCGCCGTCGATCTCCCCGATCTACGACAACGACCCCGCGTTCCTGCGGTTGCGCGTCGCGCTCGACGGCACGCTGCATGATTATACGCTCTATGCGTACGATCCGCAGCGGGCGGCGTGGGGTTCGGAGTTCGATTTTGACGCCGCGTACGGCGCTCGGAGCGTCGATGCGGCGGCGATGCACGCCGCGCACGCGCGCATCGCGAACGATCCTGTCGCCAGGGCTCGCTGGTCGAGCGCACTCGTCGCCGGATCGCCGCACGCCGAAGTGACGGCCGCGACCTGGCGCACGCCGTGGTGCGCGCAGACGCACGCGGGAGATGCGTTCGTGCGGTGTGCCGGACTACGCCGGCGGCTCTTCGTCCTGCCCATCGTTGCAGGGCTACTCGGCATCGTGGTTGCCGCGAGCCTGGTTCTCATCATCGTGCGCCTCGGCGGTCGCCGCCGGGCGCGGTGACGCTCCCTGGCGGTGTGCTATCCTAAGGGGGCTATGGAAGAGTTGCGTCAACGGCGCGTCGTCCACGCAACGCATGACGGCTGGGACGGCGTCGAGGTCGAGGGCTATCGGCCCGGGGCGGCCGTGGGCGTCGAGCGCCATACGATCCTCGGCGGCCGCAAGGGCGATCCGTCGCAACCCGGCCCGCGCATGGAGCTGCGTTACTTCGAGCTGCAACCGGGCGCCGTCTCGCGCCTAGAGAAGCACGAGCACGAGCACTACGTCGTGATTCGCCGCGGCGAAGGATACGCGATCGTCGGCGACTCCGTCTCGCCCGTCGGCGCAAACGACGTCGTGTATGTCGCACCGCTCGAGATCCATCAGCTCGTCAATCGCGGGAATGAGCCGTTTGGCTTTTATTGCATCGTCGATGCGTGTCGCGATTTTGCGCAAGAGCCTTCCGAAGAAGACCTCGCACGCCTGAGCAACTCGCCGGCCGGCGCCGTCGCGAAACCATTTGCCGTTCCCATGCCGCCGAAGCGAACGTGAGGAGCGACTAGCGTTCGTCGCCCGTTTCGATCGGGCGCTCCGGGTCGGAAGACCATTCGCTCCACGAACCGGGATAGAGCCGCCAGTCGTGCAATCCGGCGAGCTCCATCGCGAGCGCGTTGACCGCGGAAGAGACGCCCGATCCACACTGGTGCACGATCTCGTGGGGCGGACCGTAGGGGGCGAACTCGTCGCGTAGCCGTTTCGGCGTCTTGAAGCGGCCGCGCTCGTCGAAGTTTGCCTTGAACCAGCGATTGCGCGCTCCCGGAATATGCCCGGCTACCCGATCGAGCGGCTCGACGTCCCCGCGAAAGCGCTCGGCAGCGCGCGCGTCGAGCACGTGCATCCCCGGCTCGCGCAGGTTCGCGAACACGGCGCGCGTATCGACGATCAGCTCGGGTCGCAGTACGACGCGAAGCGTTCCGCGGGCGCGTGTGCGTGGAGCCTGCGTCGAGATCGGGAGGCCGAGCGCGCGCCAGCCCGCGATGCCGCCGTCGAGAACCGCGACGGCATCGTGGCCGATCCAGCGGCAGAGAAACCACAAGCGCGCGGCGTACATGTCGGCGCCTTCGTCATAGGCGACGAGCTGCGTCTCGTCTCGCGCGCCGAGCGAGCGGAGAGACTCCGCGAAGCGCTCGGGATCGGGAAGCGGGTGGCGGCCGTTCGTTCCGGTCTTTTCGCCGGCGAGGTCGTGCTCCAGATCGGCGAAGAACGCACCGGGAATGTGGCCGGCCTCGTACGCCCGCCGCCCCGCCGCGATATCCTGGAGGTTGAAGCGGCAGTCGACGACGATCCACTGCGGATCGTCTAGGCGTTCGCGAAGCGTCTCCGGCGAGACGATCGTGGTTGCCGCCATCTACCGCAGGTTGATCGTTGTTTTGGGTTGCGGCGCAGTGCCGAAGCTCTTCTCGAGCAAGGCGTGCAGCTCGCCGCTTTCGGCCATCGGTCCGAGCACGTCGGTATCGCCGTAGAACGTCCCGTCGATGAAGACTTTGGGCAGCGTCGGCCA